>NZ_JAKLRZ010000008.1:0-253817 GCF_021892025.1 Enterobacter cloacae complex sp. ECC445
CCCCTTCACCTCCCTCAACGTCTCCTGCGTCACCCCCTGCGCCCGCTCCGTCCCGCGCTTCAGCATCGCCATCAACTCGCCCCTGTCACGCATATACTTCGCCCTCCGCTCCCGCATCGGCGCAATCAGTTCCTGCAGGCACCCCTCCAGCTCGTTCTTACAAACCCGGTCACCCAGCCCGCCCGCCTGATAGTGCGCCTTCATCGCCGCCACTTTGGCCTTGTCCGGATGAAACGCGTCGAGGTACGTAAACACCACGTTCCCCTCAATCTGCCCCGGGTCGCTTACCTTCAGGTGGTTCGGGTCGGTGTACATCGCGCTCACCGCACGATGAATGGTCTCTTCGCTGGCCGAAAGGTGCAGCGTGTTGCCCAGCGATTTCGACATCTTGGCGCTGCCGTCGATGCCGGGCAGGCGGCTGGTGTCGCTCAGCATCGCCTTGCAGTGGCGCAGAACCGGGGCGGGCAGCAGGCTGTTCATCTTGTGCACAATCTCGTTGGTCTGCTCTATCATCGGCAGCTGGTCGTCGCCGACGGGCACGCACTCGGCCTTAAACGCGGTGATGTCCGCCGCCTGGCTGATGGGGTAGGCCATAAACCCGACCGGCAGCGAGCGGGCAAAGCCCTTCTGCGCAATCTCGTTTTTCACCGTCGGGTTACGCTCCACGCGGGCGACGGTGACGATATTCATATACAGCATCGTCAGCTCGGCGAGGGCGGGCAGGGCGGACTGCAGGCAGATCGTGGTCAGGTTCGGGTCGATGCCGGCGGCGAGGTAGTCGGCCAGCACTTCGGGGATGTTGTCGCGGATCTTCTGCGGGTTGCTGCCGTTGTCGGTCAGCCCCTGCAGGTCGGCAATCAGCACAAACTGGCTGTGCGTCTGCTGGAGCGCCACGCGCTGGCGCAGCGAGCCGACGAAGTGGCCGAGGTGCAGCGGGCCGGTCGGACGATCGCCGGTGAGGATGGTGGGTGCGTTCATAAAGACTCCTTAACGTTGTAATGCCGAAAGGGGTCTTAGATGTGAGAAAGCCGCCTTTCGGCGGCTATCTGAAAATGGGGAAAACTACTCCGTGCCGCCTTTAAGAAGGCAGCCACCAGCGGTTTACGGTGAGCACGGCGTGGTTTATGTTCATCTCTTTACCGTACCACGTCCGGCGCGAAAAACAAAAGGGCACGCCATGCTGCAATCACTCAACCACCTGACCCTCGCGGTCAGCGACCTGCAAAAAAGCATCACCTTCTGGCACGAGCTGCTGGGGCTTGCGCTCCACGCCCGCTGGAATAGCGGGGCCTATCTCACCTGCGGCGATCTGTGGGTCTGCCTGTCGTACGACGAGGCGCGCCAGGTCGTGCCGCCGCAGGAGAGCGACTACACCCACTATGCGTTTACCGTGGTGGAGGCGGATTTTGAACCGTTCTCGAACAAGCTGGAGCAGGCGGGCGTCACCGTCTGGAAGCAGAACAAAAGCGAGGGGGCGTCGTTCTATTTTCTCGACCCGGACGGGCACAAGCTGGAGCTGCACGTGGGCAGCCTCGCCGCGCGGCTGGCGGCGTGTCGCGAGAAGCCCTATGCGGGCATGGTATTTACCTCAGACGAGGCTTGAGGCGCGCACCTTCAGCCTGCCCGCCAGCGTCACGTGCGTGGCGGCATCTTCCTGATTGCACAGGTACTCCACCGCCAGCCGTCCCAGCTCGCTGTAGGGCAGCTGGATGCTGGTCAGCGGCGGGGTGAGCTGCTCGGAAATCTTCTGGTCGTCGTAGCCCGCCAGCAGCATGTCCTGCGGGATGCGCACGCCGTTCACCGCCAGCGCCTGATAGCAGCCGATCGCCAGCCAGTCGCTGGCGCAGAAGATGGCGTCCGGGCGCCCGGCCAGTTCCAACAGGGACATGGTGGCGGTAAAGGACTCGCTGAACTGCCAGTTGGTCTGGCGCACCAGACCGTCGTCGCACGCGAGTCCGGCCTGTTCCAGCGCCGCCCGGTAGCCTGCCAGACGCTGGCGCGAGGCCTCCATCCAGCTCTCCCCGGTAATGTGGGCGATGCGCGTCGCACCGCAAGCAATCAGGTGTTTAGTAACCTGAAAAGCGTTGGCGTAGTCGTCCGGAATAAACGACGGCAGCAGCGGCGAGCCGGGGTCGCGCTGGTTGAGCAGCACCAGCGGGATGCGGGTGCAGTCCTGGAGGGCCGTCATGTCCACCAGCGTGGTGACCGGGGAGGCGAGGATAATCCCGATGCAGTTGCGCTTCTCCAGCTGGCGGATGATGTTCAGCGCCAGCTCGATGTCGTCGCCGTAGTCGTAGACGGTGAGCAGCGTCTCGTTGCGCCACGCCGCTTCCCGCGCCTGGCTGATGGCGTCGATAAACGGGTCGAAGCTCTGCATGGAGCTGACCAGCAGGGCGATCTCCTCCTGGTTGCGCGGGGCGTGAACGGCGGGGAGACGGTCGTAGCCGAGCTCGGTGGCCACATTAATCACCCGCTGGCGGGTGTCGTCGCTGAGCTTGATGTTGCGGGACTGGTTAAGCACCAGCGATACCGTCGCCTGCGACACCCCTGCCGCCCGCGCAATATCGTTCATCGTCACTTTCGGTTTTCGCTTCATCCGTCCTCTCCCTTTCGCGAATTCGCATCATACCCTAACCGCGCGCTTACGCGCCGTCGATCACGTTTCTCATTCATCGAAGCGCGAACTTTGTGAAGGCCGTCGCTTTTCTTCGTGCGGCAAATTGCGCATTTATCCCGCAGCTAATATTTATTAGCTAAATATTATCAGTAAGAGGACGCGTAATGAAAGAGCAGTGGAGCAGGGAGCAGGCACAGGCGTGGTATGAGCAAAAAGGCTGGCTGTGCGGGTTTAACTATTTGCCGTCGACGGCGGTTAACTGGACCGATATCTGGCAGGAAGAGACCTTTGATGCCGCCACCATCGAGCGCGAGCTGGGCTGGGCGGCGGAGGCGGGCTACAACACCCTGCGCATCAACCTGCCGTTTATCGTCTGGGAGCATGACCGCGACGGGCTGATGGCGCGTATCGACCGGTTTTTGACCATTGCCGACGGTCGCGGGTTCAGCACCATGCTGACCCTGATGGACGACTGCGGCTTCTCGGGCGACGAGCCGTATCTCGGCCCGCAAAAGCCGCCCGTACCGGGCAAGCACAACAGCCAGGCGGCGGCAAGCCCGGGACGGGATAAGGTGTGCGATCCCGACTGCTGGCCGCAGATTGAGCGCTATATCCGCGACGTTGTCCGCCAGTTCCGCGACGACAGGCGCGTGCTGCTGTGGGATCTCTACAACGAGCCGGGCAACCGCGGCATTTTCGCGACGGGCACGCAGGAGGTACAGTACGACGCGAAGCTGGAGACCTGCGCCCATAAGCTTATGAAGCTCGCATTCCAGTGGGTGCGTGAAGAGAACCCGACCCAGCCGCTCACCGTCTGCGCGTGGCGCCTGCCGCCGGAAGAGGAGGGCGAGACGTTCTTCCAGCACCCGCTGGACCAGACCGCGCTGGCGCTCTCGGACGTGGTGAGCTTCCACGCCTACACCCACACCGGGCGGATGACGGCGATTATCCAGCAGCTGCAACAGCTCGGTCGCCCGCTGTTCTGCACCGAATGGCTGGCGCGCCACGTGGGCAGCACCATTGAAGAGCAGCTCCCGCTGATGTACGCGGCGAAGGTCGCGCCCTACCAGTGGGGGCTGGTGCGCGGCAAAACCCAGACCTGGCTGCCGTGGCCGGTGGTGATGAAGGAGTCCACGGACTACTGCCGCCTCTGGTTCCACGACGTGTTCGAGGAGAACGGCATTCCGTTCTCGCGCCGTGAAATCGCCCTAATGCAGCAGCTGCGTAAGATCGCCCCGAAAATTCAGGGCTAATAATATCGACCCGGCGGACCACCGCCGGGCAACCAGGCAGGCATATAACAATGGCAACGACAATGAAAATACCGTCTCGCGAGCTGTGGTCTTATTTTGGTTATGGTTTAGGTCAGTGTTTTAGCTTTGGTTTAGTGGGTTCGTTTATTAACTATTTTTACACCGACGTGCTGGGCATTTCGGCGCTGGCGGCGAGCACCATCTTCCTGATTGCCCGCGCGTGGGACGCGGTTCACGATCCGCTGTTTGCCAGCATTATGGACACCATTAACAGCCGGTTCGGCAAGTTTCGCCACTTTTTGCTGATCGCCCCGCTGCTGATCACCGGCGTCACGCTGCTGTCGTTCTATAAAATCGAAGCGGACATGACCACCAAAATCCTCTACGCCGGGGTGACCTACATCCTGTGGGGGACGCTGTATGCCATCTCCGATATTCCGTTCTGGTCGATGTCGTCGGTAATGACCAACGACTCCGCCCAGCGCACCCGCGCGGTAACGGCGGCGATGCTCGGGGTGAACGCCGGGATTGCCTGCGCCAATATCTTCTTCCCGAAGCTGGCGGCGTTTTTCGCCCAGTACAGTAACGACAAAGGTTACTTTATGGCGGCGCTGGTGATGATGCTGGTGGGGCTGCCGCTGATGCTTAACGGCTTTATGCAGATCAAAGAGCGCGTGCCGCCGAGCCCGGAAAAGGTGACCATCCGTGATACCTTCCACAACCTGCGTCAGAACAAGCCGCTGTTTATCGTCCTGCTGTCGTTCTTCTTCTGCGTGTTCCACAACGTGGCGGGCGGCCTGTATATCTACTTCTTTATCAACAACCTGGGCGACGGCAGCCTGCAGATGGCGATTGGCGTGATGGGGATTGTCGCGGCGGTGCTGTGCCTGGTCGCCCCGATGCTGACGCGCCGGATGCAGAAGCGGAAGCTGTTTATGATCCTCTGCGGGCTGGACGTGGCGGTGCGCGTGGTGATGTGGTTTGTCGGCTATCAGCAGGTGACGATGCTGTTTATTCTGCTCGGCCTGAGCACGCTGTTCGTGATGATGACCAACATCCTCACCTCGTCGATGATTGCCGACACCATCGAGTACGCGGAGTACCACACCCACAAGCGCTGCGCGGCGATCACCTTCTCCGGGCAGACCTTTACCGGCAAGATGTCGGTGGCGGTGGGCGGCGGGTTAATCGGGGTGTTTCTGACGATGATCGGCTATGTGCCGCAGGCGCAAATCCAGAGCGAAGGCGTGCTGTCGGGGCTGTTCTTCGGGATTTGCCTGCTGCCGGCAATAGGGTCGCTGATTCGAATGGGCTTCATGTCGCGCTTTACCTTTACCGAGGAGAAGCACGCGGAGATTTGTCGGCTGCTGGCGGAGCGGAACGCGTCTGCGAAAGCGCCGGGTGGCGGCTGCGCCTTACCCGGCCTACAGGACCAGCCCTTGTAGGCCTGATAAGCGAAGCGCCATCAGGCTTCGCTTTTTAAGACTTACAGCGACTTCACAAACGCCAGCAGATCTTCGTTGAGCTGGTCCTGGTGGGTCAGCGCAAAGCCGTGCGGCGCGTTGTCGTACACCTTCAGCGTGGCGTTTTTGATCATCTCCGCCGCCAGCTTGCCGGTGCTTTCAAACGGCACGATCTGGTCGTTGCTGCCGTGAATCACCAGCGTCGGCACGTCGATTTTCGCCATATCCGGGCGGAAGTCGGTTTCGCCGAACGCGGTCACGCAGTCGATGGTGCCTTTCAGCGATGCCAGCAGGGCAATGTTCAGCGTCTGGGTCAGGGCACCGGCAGAAACGGTCTGTCCGGCGTTGGTGCCGTAGAACGGGGTGGCGAAGTCGCTGATGAACTGGGCGCGATCTTTACGCAGCCCGTCGCGAATGCCGTCGAACACGCTTTGATCCACACCCTGCGGGAAGGAGTCGGATTTGCCGAAGATCGGCGTGACCGCGCCCAGCAGCGCCAGCCCGGCGACGCGCGCGCTGCCGTAGTTATTGATGTAGCGGGTCACGTCGCCGCCGCCCATGGAGAAGCCCACCAGCGTCACGTCCTGCAGGTCCAGGGTGGTGATCAGGTCATTAATGTCGGACGCAAAGGTGTCGTAGTCGTAGCCGTTCCACGGCTGATCCGAGCGGCCAAACCCGCGACGGTCAAAGGCGATGGCGCGGAAGCCGCGCTCGGCCAGGTAGTTCAGCTGGCTGTCCCACATGTCGCCGTCCAGCGGCCAGCCGTGGCTGAAGAGAACCGGTTTACCCGCGCCACAGTCTTTGTAGTAAATCTGCGTGCCGTCTTTTGCCTTAAACGTTGCCATAGTGTGTTCCTGTACAGGTGATGGTTATGGTTATACCGGCGCGACCAGGTAGCGAATAGCCGGTGAGGTTGTGCCCTGATGAAAAGCCAGAACGCGGCTCTGCAGCAGGAGGTCATTCATGGTGTGGCGCTCCTGCTGGCGCAGATGCTCAATCCACGAGCCCATCAGGAAGGTCTCGATAAACAGGCCGGGACGCTCGATATCCTCGTACACCGCCCAGCTCATCGCCCCGGCGCGGCGGCGCACCCGGCGCAGCTCGTGGACCGCCTCCAGGAAGGCTTTGGCGTTTTGCGGGTCGATGAGGTACTCGTGCGACACCAGCACCGGGCCGCGCTCGTTCGGCAGGTCAATCTCCACGCCGTCCAGCGGCTGACCGCTCAGGTCGAGGTTCAGGTCCGGATCTTTCTCCAGCTTCCAGCGGAACACGGTGGCGCTTGCCAGCACCATCCCCAGCGTGGCGACCACCAGCGAGGTTGGGGTGCCGAACCGGGAGGCGATCTGCCCCCAGAGGGCGCTGCCCGCGGTCATCGAGCCGAAGAACACCGTCAGGTAGACCGCCAGCGCGCGGGCCTTCACCCAGCGGGCGGCGCTGCGCTGCGCCCCGAGGTTGAGGGTGGAGAGCACCGCAATCCACGCGAAGCCGGTGAAGAACTCAAACAGGTTGAGCAGCCAGACGTGGCGCACAAACGCCAGCGCCAGCATGGTCAGGGCAAAGGTCAGGCTGGCGGCCACCATCAGGCGGTCGGCGTTCAGCCGCTGGCGCAGGCGCGGCAGCAGGATCGCCCCGGCAATCGCCCCCAGCCCAATGCACGCCAACATCACGCCGTAGCCCGCCGGGCCTAAGCCCAGCTCGCGGCGCGCCACCAGCGGCAGCAGCGCCCAGCCCGCGCTGCCGAAAACGAAGAACGCCACCGTACGCACCAGCACGTTGCGCAGCACCGGGGCGGCGTGCACGTAGCGGATGCCGGTGCGCACCGCAGAGAAGAAGTGCTCCGGCGGCAGGCGCTGCACCGATGGGGCCGGACGCCAGCGCCACAGCACCCACGCCACGCCGACCACGGACAGCGCGTTCAGGGCAAACACCATCCACGGCCCGGCGAGCGACAGCAGAAAGCCGCCCAGCGCGGGGCCAATCGCCCGGCTGATGTTCACCCCGAGCGAGTTCAGCGCCACGGCGGCGCCCAGCTCCGGCTTGCTCACCAGATCGGGCACCACGGCCTGGAACGGCGGCGAGCTCATCGCCGCCCCTACGCTCAGCAGAAACGTCGCCACCAGCAGCACGGTGGGGGTGACGTGTCCGGTGAAGGAGAGCACCGTCAGCCCGGCGGCGGCGATGAACACCCACAGCTGGGAGAAGAGCAGGTATTTACGCCGGTCGACGATATCCGCCATCACCCCGGACGGCAGGGCGAAGAGGAACATCGGCAGGCTGCTGGCCGCCTGCACCAGCGCGATATCCAGCGGATCGGCGCTCAGGGTCAGCATGCTCCAGTTGATGCCGACGTCGCTCATCCATGAGCCGACGTTAGAGACCACCGTGGCGATCCACAGCATGCGGAACACCGGCTGGCTCAGCGGCTGCCAGGGTGAAACCGTCGGTGCGGGCGTCGTCTCGACGTGTGCGTCGCGAACGTCGTTAACCTGGGTCATGCGAACCTCTCCGCTGCCTTACGCTGCAATCGCCACTGGCCCGGCCCGGTGAGGGCAAGGGTGGTGAAGATAATCAGCAGCAGCCAGCCAAACTGCCCTTCGGCAATCGACCAGTTCGGGTGGACCGCCAGCATCGCCACCAGCAGCACGGCGATAATCGGCAGGCACGCCAGGCGGGTGTACACGCCCGCAATGATGAACAGGGGGCAAACCACCTCGGCGACAATCGCCGGGATCAGGCTGGCATAGGGCCCGAAGCCGAACGGATCTTCAATGCGCGTCAGCTCTTCGCTGAAGTGCAGCACCTTTGGCAGGCCGTGCACGTAGAGCAGCAGCAGGCTGCCGGTCAGGCGCAGAAAGAACAGCCCCAGGTCAACCCGGGGCGGCATAGTGGTGTTTTTCATCAGAATGCAAAGCAGCTGCAGCCCAGCGCCCCCCAGAAAGCGTTATCGTCGGACACCGGCATCTCTGACGTGCGGGCGAAATCGTGCTGGTGGCGGTGAACCCCGCACGGGCCGCTGCAGTGGTGAACGGCGCTCATGCCCACGCGTGCGGCCTGCGGCGGCGCGCTGCGGTAGTGGCCCGGCACTTTCACGACCGGGGACCAGTCGGGCAGAACCGGAATGGCGGGCGGCGCGAGCGGGCCAAAGCTGCCCGCGGCGTAGACGATGTCGCCGTTGACCACCGTCAGGACGGACTCGATGCCCTTGATCTCCTCTTCCGGCACGCGGAAGTAGTCTTTGCTGAGCACGGCCAGGTCGGCGAGCTGGCCGACCTTGATCTGCCCCTTCTGATTCTGCTCGCTGGAGAACCACGCGCTGCCCTGGGTCCAGAGCATCAGGGCGGTGTCGCGATCCAGGCGGGCGCTGTGGTCGTACATCTGCATCCCGCCGACGGTGCGGCCGGAGACCAGCCAGTAGAGCGCGGTCCACGGGTTGTAGCTCGCCACGCGGGTGGCGTCCGTTCCCAGGCCCACCGGTACGCCGGTCTCGAGCATTTTCGCCACCGGCGGCGTGTGGCGGGTGGCGTCGATGCCGTAACGCTCGGCAAAGTACTCGCCCTGGAAGGCCATGCGGTGCTGGACGGCAATGCCGCCGCCGAGCGCCTTGATGCGGTCGATGTTGGCCTGGGTGACGGTTTCCGCGTGGTCGAAGAACCAGTGCAGGCCGTTGAACGGAATGTCGCGGTTCACCTTCTCGAACACGTCCAGCATGCGGCTGATGGACTCGTTGTAGGTGGCGTGCAGGCGGAACGGCCAGCGGTGCTCCACCAGATGGCGCACCACGCGCTCCAGCTCGTCCTCCATGCCCGGCGCGAGATCCGGGCGGGGTTCGAGGAAATCTTCAAAATCGGCGGCGGAGAAGACCAGCATCTCGCCCGCGCCGTTATGGCGGAAGAAGTCGCTGCCCTGGCCCGGCGTGAGCATGTCGGTCCATTTTTCAAAGTCCTCCAGCTCGTGGCCCGGACGCTGGGTAAACAGGTTGTAGGCGATGCGGATGGTCATCTGTTTTTTCGCGTGCAGCTCGGCGATCACCTCGTAATCTTCCGGGTAGTTCTGGAAGCCGCCGCCCGCGTCGATGGCGCTGGTCAGCCCCAGACGGTTGAGCTCGCGCATGAACTGGCGGGTGGAGTTGACCTGCTGCTCCAGCGGCAGCTTCGGCCCTTTGGCCAGCGTGGCGTAGAGGATCATGGCGTTAGGGCGGGCAATCAGCATCCCGGTCGGGTTGCCGTTGGCGTCGCGCTGGATCTCGCCGCCCGGCGGGTTCGGCGTGTCTTTGGTGTAGCCGACCACCTTCAGCGCGGCGCGGTTGAGCAGGGCGCGGTCGTAGAGGTGCAGGATGAAAACCGGGGTGTCCGGCGCGGCGGCGTTGATCTCGTCCAGCGTCGGCATGCGGCGCTCGGCAAACTGGAACTCGGTCCAGCCGCCCACCACGCGCACCCACTGGGGCGACGGCGTGCGCAGGGCCTGCTCTTTCAGCATCCGCAGGGCGTCGGCCAGCGACGGCACGCCTTCCCAGCGCAGCTCGAGGTTGTAGTTCAGCCCGCCGCGAATGAGGTGCAGGTGCGAATCGTTCAGCCCGGGGATGGCGGTGTGGCCTTTCAAATCGACCACTTTCGTACCGTCGCAGTGGTGCTGCATCACCTCGGCGACGGTACCCACTTCCAGAAATTTTCCATCGCGCACGGCAACGGCTTCCGCGATGGGGTTCTCGCGATCGACGGTATGAAACTGGCCGTTAACCAGAATGAGATCGGCTTTACCGAGGGTAACCATAACTGCTCCTGACTGAGAGGGGAATGGTCAGGATTATGGGAACCGGTTTCGGCAAAGATCCAGTTATACAATAGGATAGGTATACCAAAGTATAACTATACCTAAGGTTAACTATACGAAGAGATAATTACGCCCGGGGGCGATAAACCGCAGGATGAGGGTGACTTTATCGCCGTGGCGATCGCGGCGATTTCTCCCCTTAACCACTGGAAAATGCTATGACCTCTTCAAAGCTCGAAGTGTTAACCCCTGCGAACTGCCAGATTATCTTTATCGATCACCAGCCTCAGATGGCGTTTGGCGTGCAGTCTATTGACCGCCAGGTGCTGAAAAACAACACCGTGGCGCTGGCGAAAGCGGCTAAGGTCTTTAACATCCCGACCATCATTACCACCGTAGAGACCGAAAGCTTCTCCGGCAATACCTATCCGGAGCTGCTGGACGTCTTCCCGGGCCAGGACATTCTGGAGCGTACCTCCATGAACTCCTGGGACGACCAGAAGGTGCGCGACGCGCTGAAGGCCAACGGCAAGAAGAAGGTGGTGGTAGCCGGCCTGTGGACCGAAGTGTGCAACAACAGCTTTGCCCTGTGCGCGATGCTGGAAGGCGACTACGAAATTTACATGGTGGCGGATGCCTCCGGCGGCACCTCCAAAGAAGCCCACGACTTCGCGATGCAGCGCATGATCCAGGCGGGCGTGATCCCGGTGACCTGGCAGCAGGTGATGCTGGAGTGGCAGCGCGACTGGGCGCGTAAAGAGACCTACACCGCGGTAATGGATATCGTGCGCGAGCACTCCGGCGCGTACGGCATGGGCGTTGATTATGCCTACACCATGGTGCACAAAGCGCCTTCTCGCCAGAAGAGCGAGCACCGCACCTTAGCACCGGTTCCGGCTCGCTAAGCCTTGTCGGCGGGCTGGTCCCTCATCCGGCTCGCCGCTGCCTCTTTCTCTGGAGTTCACAATGAGCACTGGGCTGATATCCCTTGCCGCAGGCGTGTTGATTGGCCTGATGTATGCCGTGCTGAAGGTGCGATCCCCCGCGCCGCCCGCGCTGGCGCTGATTGGCCTGCTGGGGATGCTGGCGGGTGAGCAGGCGACGCGGCATCTGTTGTCCCGCGACGCCGTGCCGCCGCCTCAGGTGGCCGCTCCGCAGGCCACCTCGCAGACGGGAGCGTCGTCATGAAAGCATGGATAATTTCGCTGGTGTGCGGCGTGGCAGCTGGGGTAATTTACGCCCTGCTCGACGTCCATTCCCCGGCGCCGCCGGTTGTCGCCCTGCTTGGCCTGTTTGGCATGCTGGTGGGCGAACAGCTCATCCCGGTGGGACGGCGTTTACTGAGTCGCGAACCGCTTACCCTCGCCTGGTTTCGTCACGAATGCGTACCGAAAATCAGCGGCACGGCGCCCCCTGCGCCCGCGAAGGACGATCGCGACGCTTAATGATTTGTGAGAGGAAAGACAGCATGACGCTGCCGTGGCGCATTGCCATCATTGATGACGAACGTTCCGTCCGCAGCGGGCTGAGTAATCTCCTGGAGTCGGAAGGCTATTCGGCCGATACGTTCGATTCGGCAGAGGTGTTTCTCAGCCATCCGCTCGCCCTGTCCGGCGCGGCGCTGGTGATCGCCGATCTCAAGCTGCGGGGCATGAGCGGCCTGGAGCTGTTTGACAAGCTGCGGCTGCTGGCCGTCCCGCCGCCGCCCGTGATCTTTATCTCCGGTCATGCAGATGAAAATATGCAGCGGTACGCTCTCAGCCTGGGCGCCGCTGCATTTTTGCGTAAGCCCATTAACATCGATATTCTGCTGGATCATATTCAGCGGGAGCTGGCCCGCCGACAATAAGGATCGCGGATGAACGAACACGAGCAGCCTGCATTCTGGCCCGCCCAGGGGAATCTTCACCAGGGGCGGGTTTTTGTCCTTAAAGAGGATGTGATGTTTACCGTGATGGCGCAGGAGGGCGGCATCGCCTGGATGCACGCGCGGCATCCGCATTCCGGCGGCTCGTTCATTATCGCCACCGCGGTGAGCGACGAAGAGGAAGAGCGGGCCACCCGGCTGCTTAAAAACGAGTTTGCGCTGCGTGACGTGCTGCAGGACGGCTGGGCCATCCGCGCCGTCGCCTCCACCCAGTACCGGGGGCGCTTCGCGCTGGTGTACGCCCCGTTTGCGTTTGAGCTGCTGGCGCGGCGCGCGGGCAGGGCGATCTCGGGCATCACGCGCTTTATCGAGATGGCGATCCAGATCTGCATTCCCCTGCGCCAGATGCACCTGCAAAACCTGATCCACGGCGATATCAAACCCGGCTCGATTTTTGTTCATCACGATGCCACCTGCCGCCTGGGCAGCTTTGGCCTTTCCTGCAGCCTCTCCGAAGCTTTCTCCCAGACCCGGCTTGCCGTGCAGGGCGGAACGCCCGCGTATATGTCGCCAGAGCACACCACCCGCACCCGGCGCGCCGTCGACTGCCGCAGCGATCTCTACAGCCTCGGCATGGTGCTGTATGAACTCCTGACCGGACGCCTGCCGTTTGATCTGGGAGAGGACGATCAGACCCGCTGGGCGCACTACCACATTGCCTCGGCGCCGCTGGCCCCGGACGCGATCCGCCCTGACGTGCCGGGCATGCTGTCGACCATCATCCTGAAGCTGCTGGAGAAGCATCCCGATAACCGCTACCAGACGGTCGACGGGCTGATTGCCGACCTGCGACGCTGCCAGGCGATGTTGACCGGCGAGGGCGAGATCGCCCCCTTTACTCCCGGCCAGCAGGACCGCACCCCGTCGATCCACCTGGCGGACTCCCTGTTCGCCGCGCATCCGCAGGCGAATGACGTGATTGCCGCGTTTGAGCGGGTGAGGCAGAGCCGGGTGCCGGAGCTGGTGACCATCGGCGGGCCGTCGGGGATCGGCAAATCCTCGATCATCGCGACGGCGCTCAAAACGCTGCAGCAGCGCACGGCGCTGCTGGCGGTGGGCAAAGTCGATCAGTTTTCGCCGTCGCTGCCCTACGGCGTACTCAGCTCCGCCTTCCGCACCCTGACGCTGCACCTGCTGGGGCTGCCCGCGGACGACGTGGCGAAGTGGAAAATCCGCCTGTCTCGCGCGCTGGAAGGGTATGAAGAACTGGCCGTTAGCCTCGTGCCCGAGCTGGGCCTGCTGCTTGAGAGCAAGCCGCGCTTCTCGGCGGATACGTTTTCCATTGATGCCCGGGCGCGCTTCAGCCATATGGTGCTGGCGCTGGTGAAAACCTTTGCCTCGCAGGGCTGCCCGCTGGTGCTGGTGCTCGACGATCTTCAGTGGAGCGACGCCGCCAGCCTGCAGACGCTCAACGCTCTGCTGATGAACTGCGGCGCGGTTCCGCTGCTGGTGGTCGTGGCGCACCGGGATATCGGCTCCGTGGCCGACGAAGCCCTGCAGGCGCTGCTGGTCAGCCTGCCGGAGGCGGCGCAAAACGCGAGCGAGATTGTCCCGCAGGCGCTCTCGGTGAAAGCGGTAGCGCGCTGGCTGGCGACGGTATTTCGCACCCGCAGCGCGGCGACGACCGACCTCGCGACGCTGATCCACGAGAAAACGGGCGGCAACCCGCTCTTTGTGCACGAGTTTTTCCGCCGCATCGTTGATGACGGCCTGGTGGTGCACAACAAATATCAGGACAGGTGGCACTACGATCTGCAGGCGATCCGCGCAAGGCACTACACCGAAAACGTCGTCACCCTGGTGCTGGAGCAGCTCGAAGAGCTGCCCGACGAGACGCGCCGCCTGCTGGGCAGCCTCGCCTGTCTCGGCGGCACCGGCGAGATGGAGATGATCTGCCGCGTGGTCGGCCTGTCGATGGCGGAAATGCGCTACGCGCTGCACCCGGCGGTGATGGCGCAGCTGATCGTGCTGACGGGAAAAGCGTACTCCTTCACCCACGACCGGGTGCAGGAGGCCGCCTTTGCGCTGCTGGATCCGCATGAGAAAAGCCATCTTCACCTCACCACCGCCAGCCTGCTGGCCGACGCCGCGCGGCAGGCGGCGGGGAACGAGCTGCTGTTCCGCGCCGTACATCACGTCACGGCCGCGCTGGACAGCATCCAGCCCGCCCCGCAGCGCCAGAGGTTCCGCGAGCTGAGCCTGCTGGCCGCGCGCCGCGCGAAGCGTTCGGGTGATTACCTTTCGGCGCTGAGCTATATCCAGACCGCCAGAGCGCTGGGCAACGCCGGAACGGTGTCAGACTTTATGCTCGATATCGAAGAGGCGGGCTGCGAGTTTGCGCTGGGAAATCTGGCGCGCACCCGCGAGCTGTGCGACGCGATCCTCGGCTGCCCCGGCGCGCTGACCGAAAAGGCGCTGGCGGCCAACCTGCTGGTGGAGGTCTACATTCGCCAGTCGGACAGCCGTCTGGCGCTGGAGGCGGCGCTCTGCTGGCTGGGAATTTTTGGCATCCAGATCGGGCGCTATCCGGAAGATGCCGACTGTGACGAGGCCTGGGAACAGTTTTGTCGTCGCGCGGGCGACGCGCCGCAGGCCCTGTTTGCCCCGCTTTCGCGAATGGATAACCCGGAAACCGAAGCGGTGATGAACCTGCTCTACAGCGCCAGCATCTGCGCCAGCTTCATCTGCCCGCGCCTGCACTTTTTGCTGCTCTGCCGCATGATGCACCTGACCCTCGACCACGGCATCACCGGCGCGTCCACCACGGCGATGGCCTGGTTTGGCGTGCTGATGGGCCACCGCTACGCCGAGTATCGCCTCGGGTTCCAGTACGGCACCCTGGCCCGCGAGCTGGTGAATCGCCACGGCTACGATGCGTTTGAAGCCA
This sequence comes from Enterobacter cloacae complex sp. ECC445, assembly GCF_021892025.1. Classification (NCBI taxonomy): domain Bacteria; kingdom Pseudomonadati; phylum Pseudomonadota; class Gammaproteobacteria; order Enterobacterales; family Enterobacteriaceae; genus Enterobacter; species Enterobacter cloacae complex sp. ECC445. Next base: position 14,918 of record NZ_JAKLRZ010000008.1, read on the forward strand.
AAACCCTGCTGCCGCTCGATCAGCTTAGCGTCTGGACCCAGCCTTTATCGTTTACCATCGAGTGCGCAAAAGCCTGTTTCACCTCGGCGGTGACGCACGGCGACATGACGATGGCCTGCTTTGCGGCCTGTCATCAGGTCATCAACTTCCTCTCGCGGGGCGACCACCTGGACGGGGTGCTGACCAGCATCGATCGCGGCCTGGCGTTCGTGCGTAAGACCCACTTCCAGGACGTTGAAGCCATTTTGCTGGTGCAGCGCGGCTACGTTGAGTTTCTGCGCGCGCCGGTCATCGGCACCTGGACCGCCTCGCAGGTCCTGCCGGAGGCGCTGCTTCCCGCGTCGCCGGAGCAGGCCCCGGAGCAAACGTCGACCATGCTGTTCTGGTACTGGCTCTACCGCGGCATGGCGCACTTTACCTGCGGCGAATTTGCCCATGCGCAGGCGGATCTCGAGATGGCGGGGTGGTACGCGTGGTCTGCGCCGGGGCATATCCACCTGCTGGATTACCATCTCTACAGCGCGCTGGCGCTCTCCCGCCAGCTGACGCCGGAGACCTTCTCGGCGAATCACCGCCGCAGCATTCACGCCCACTACGACAAAATCGCCCTCTGGGCGCGCATCAATCCCGGCACGTTCGCGGATAAAGAGGCCCTGATCTACGCCGAAATCGTGCGTCTGGACGGGATGAACAGCATTGCGCTGGAGCAGTATGAGAGGGCGGTTCGGCTGTCACGGGAGGGCGGGTTTAACCCGATCAACGCCCTGGCCCACGAGCTGGCGGGGCGCTTTTCGCTGGCCTGCGGCTACCCGACCGCCTCGGACGCGCACTTCCGCGGCGCAATTGCCGCCTGGGGACGCGCCGGGGCGCAGGCCAAGGTGCGCCAGCTGGAGCAGGATTTCCCGCACCTGCTGGCCTCCGGGCAGGCCAGCGCCTACGACACCGTGGCGTTCGCCCAGAACGAGACGATCCGCGATCTGCAGAGCGTGATCAAAGCCTCCCGCGCGCTGTCGGAAGAGATCAACCTTGAACGCTTAATCGAAAACCTGATGACGCTGCTGCTTGAACGCGCCGGAGCGCAGCGCGGGCTGCTGCTTCGCGTGAGCGAGAACCTGATCCCGGAGATCGAGGCCAGCGCCTGGACCAGCACCGAGGGCGTGCGGGTGCGGATCCTGAAGGACGTGCCGACGGCGACCGACATGCCCCTGTCGGTGCTGGCGGCGGTGATCCGTACCGGGCAGGAGATCCGCACCGGCAGGCCGGAGGAGTTCCATCCCTTCAGCCAGGATCCCTATCTGGTGACCTCGGGCGCGGCGGTGATGTGCGTTCCGATGTTCAAGCAGGCGCGGCTGGTGGGCGTGCTTTACCTGGAAAACCGCCTGATGCCGGAGGTCTTTACCGCCGAGCACTCGCGCGTGGTGAGCCTGCTGGGGGCGCAGGCTGCGGTCTCCCTGGAGACGGCGCGGCTGTACGCCGAGCTGCTGGCGGAGAACATTCAGCGCCGACGGGTGGAGAAAGAGCTGCGCGCCAGCCAGACGTCGCTGATGCTGGGCGAGCAGATCAGCCACACCGGCAGCTGGCGCTGGGAGCTGGAGCAGGATCTGATGTTCATGTCCGAAGAGTACGCCCGCATTCTCGGCCTGCCCGAGCAGCAAAAGATGATCTCCATGGCGGAGTTTTTGACCTTCGTCCATGAGGATGACTACGCCCGCATCAGCGCCATCGTCACCCAGAGCGTGCGCGAGGGGCTCTCCATGCGCGCGGAGTTTCGCATTAAGCGTACCGACGGCTCCACGCGCTATATCCTCGGCATCGGCGATCCGGTGGGCGTGGGCAGCGAGGTAAACGAGTACTACGGCATCATCACCGATATCACCAGCCAGCGCGCCGCGGAGGATGCCATGCGGGTGGCGCAGGCGGATCTGGCGCGGGTGTCGCGCGCCACCACCGTCGGGCAGCTGACCTCCTCTATCGCCCACGAGATCAACCAGCCGCTGATGTCGATCGTCTCGAACGCCGGGGCGAGCCTGCGCTGGCTCAACCGCGAGCCCGCCCGGCTGGATAAAGTGCGGGAAGGGCTGGAGGAGATCGCCGCGGAGGGCGCGCGGGCGGGGGAGATCATTCGCAGCATCCAGTCCCTGACGCGCAAGCAGGATCCGACCTTCGTGCGCATCGATCTGCACTACCTGATCCACCATATCATCGCGCTCTCCCGCAGCGAGCTGGAGCAGAGACACATTAGCGTGGATTATCTTTTAAAGGCGCAGGACAGCTTTATCACCGGCGATAGCGTGCAGATCCAGCAGGTGCTGCTCAACCTGGTGATGAACGCGGTGGAGGCGATGGCCGAGGTGAAGGATCGCGCCTCCACCATCACCCTCAGCACGGCCAACGCGGACGGAAAAGTTATCGTGGAGATCGCCGATACCGGCAGCGGCATTGAGCCCGAGCGTCTGGAGCAGATTTTTGACTCGTTTTACTCCACCAAGGCGCAGGGGATGGGCATGGGGCTGACCATCAGCGCCAGCATCATCGAACGCCACTGCGGGAAGCTGAGCGCGCGCCGCCGGGAGCCGTACGGCACCGTGTTTGCCTTTGCGCTGCCGCTGGCCGCGCAGGAAGGGTAAAGGTTACTCCGCAGGCTGGCTTTGGGTCAGGCGCTCAACGGCCCTGACCAGCTCCGCCACGGAGCGCACCTGCATTTTTTCCATCACCCGGCGGCGGTGCACCTTAACCGTGATCTCGCTAACGCCCAGCTCGGCGGCAATTTGCTTGTTCAGCATGCCGCTTATCGCCAGCGTCAGCACCTCGTGCTCGCGCGGGGTAAGGGACATGTGGCGCTGCTTCAGGGCGAAGTGCGCTTTGCTGCGCTCGGCGTTGTTCTCCGCCAGCTGAAGCGCGGACTGAATGGCGTCGATCAGCGCGGCGGATTCCACGGGCTTGGTGAGAAATTCATAAGCGCCCCCTTTGATCGCGCGCACCGACATCGGGATGGTGCCGTGGCCGGTAAGAAAAATAATCGGGATCTCGCGTCCGCTGTCCTTGAGCGCGTCAGCCACCTCGAAGCCCGAGATAGCGGGCATTTGCATATCGAGGATCACGCACGAGGGCAGATCCTCAAAGCGGTGCTGAAGAAACGCCTCTGCCGATGAAAAGCCCATGGCGTCTATATCTGCGGATTCCAGCAGGCCGAGAACGGACTGCCTGACCGCATCGTCGTCGTCAACCACATATACAATGTGTTCCATTCACCGCCCCGGTGCTGAGTTCACTGTCGAGAATATAAACACGTCTCCTGACGTAAGAGACTGTTTCTGCTGGCTTTCATCTTAACACATTAACTATCATTATCATTTAACAATATGATAACCGTATGAAGAGGAAGTATAGCGAGCCGTAGCCGGGGCGGTTAAGTAACGAAACACTGATTTTATGCACCAACAAGCTCAATGCGGTTGCCGTCCGGATCCGCAATCACCGCTTCATAGAAGCCGTCCCCGGTCATACGCGGGGCGCTGAGCAGCGTGCCGTTTTCCTGTGCCCGCTCGGCCATGGTATCGACCTGCGCTTTGCTGCCGACGTTGATGGCGATATGCGCCCAGCCGATAAACTCCGGGTGCGACGGGGCGTCGGGCAACTCCGGCAGGGTCATCAGCTCGACGGTCGGCCCGTTATCCAGCGTAATAAAGTGCGATTCAAACCCCGGACGATTTTTACTGACGTAGCGTTCATTGCTGCGGCCACCAAACACCGTTTGCCAGAACTGAACCTGTGCATCAAGGCTTCGGGTCCAGAGTGCGACGTGTGCAATATTCATAATAACCCTCGTTGTGTGCATTGCGCGGTTATGCAACATTATGCGCATTGATACTCGATTAAACTTTGCCAGGAACTACTCATGCTCGATTATGCTGCTTTTCCGGAACAACGACAAGCGCGGATCCGCCAGATCCTTCAGGCGCGCGGAAGGGTGGTTTGTACCGAGCTGGCGAGCCAGATGAACGTGTCAGAGCACACCATTCGCCGGGATTTACATGAACTTAGCAAAGAAGGGATGTGTAAAAAGGTCTACGGCGGCGCGGTGCTGCAGCTGCCGGATGCGGGGAATTTTTCCAGCCGCGAACAGCAAATAAGTGCAGAAAAGAACACAATCGCGCATAAAGCAGCAGCGCTGGTTAAGCCTGGCGGCTGTATTTATATTGATGCGGGCACGACTAACCTGGCGCTGGCGAAAGCCCTTCCGGGGGATCTCCGCGTCACTGTGGTCACAAACTCCCCGGCGATTGCCGCGGAGCTGCTGCATCATCCGCTGTGCGAGCTCATCATGACCGGCGGGCAGATCCAGCGGACGTCCGGCGGGGCGGTGGACGCCACGGCGACAGGCCAGATCCAGGGGATGATATTCGATCAGGCGTTTATCGGCGGCTGCGCGATGGACCCTGAAATGGGACTTACCGGGTTTGACTTTGCCGATTGCGCGTTCAAAAAAGTCGCGATTGCCCAGAGTAACCAGACCATCGTGGCCCTGACCGCCGATAAGCTTCCCGGCGTGGCGCGCTATGTCGTGGCGAAGAGTCGCGACATCGATATGCTGGTGGTGGACGCGGGGATAGAAAAGGGCGTTCTCGACGCGTTTGCGGCGCAGGACGTTTGCATTGTGTGCGCCTGAGGACTTTCACCGGTAAAACAGGCTACACTCTGGTTTTGAGCGCGACAAGCTGAAGGAAATAACAATGCACTACACACTGAAAGAGAGCGACAAGGAAAAAGCGGAAGGGTCAAACGGCGCGGGCGCTCTGCAGCAAAAACTGCTGGAGTCCCGTTCGATTGTGATCTCCGGTGAGATCAACCAGGAGCTGGCGCAGAAGGTGATCACCCAGATGATCCTGCTGCAAAGCGTCAGCAACGATCCGATCAAGCTGTACATCAACAGCCAGGGCGGCCACGTGGAAGCGGGTGACACCATCCACGACTTTATCAAATTCATTCGTCCGGAAGTGCACGTGATCGGTACCGGCTGGGTGGCGAGCGCGGGGATCACCATCTTCCTGGCGGCGAAAAAAGAGCACCGTTATTCCCTGCCAAATACCCGCTTTATGATCCACCAGCCGCTGGGCGGCGTGCGCGGTCAGGCAACGGACATTGAGATCGAAGCGCGCGAGATCATCCGCATGCTGGATCGCGTGAACAAGCTGATCGCCGACGCGACCGGCCAGCCGCTGGAAAAAGTGAAAAAAGACACCGATCGCAACTTCTGGATGTCTCCGGCGGAAGCGCTGGACTACGGCATCGTGGGTAAACTGATTACCCATTATGACGAGCTGAAGCTGGACTAAGTTTTCGCGCCGCGTACGTGTCGGGTGACGGCCTCGCCTTACCCGACCTACGCGTGCTGGTTTGACCCATGACAAGTTCCCCCTCCACCGTCTCCCCTATAATCGCGCCTGTTTCCCCTCTCACTGGTGCTACCCATGGCGTATCAACTGAACCTGAACTGGCCGGAATTTCTCGAAAAATACTGGCAAAAACAACCCGTCGTGCTGAAAAATGCCTTCCCGAATTTTGTCGACCCGATTACCCCGGACGAGCTGGCGGGGCTGGCGATGGAGCCGGAGGTCGATAGCCGTCTGGTGAGCCATTTCAACGGCAAATGGCAGGCCAGCAACGGCCCGTTCGAGCACTTTGACGATCTGGGTGAAACCGGCTGGTCGCTGCTGGCGCAGGCGGTAAACCACTGGCATATGCCTGCGGCGGAGCTGGTGCGTCCGTTCCGCGTCCTGCCGGACTGGCGTCTGGACGACCTGATGATCTCCTTCTCCGTGCCGGGCGGCGGCGTGGGGCCGCATATCGATCAGTACGACGTGTTTATCATTCAGGGGATGGGCAGCCGCCGCTGGCGCGTGGGCGACAGGCTGCCGATGCGCCAGTTCTGCCCGCATCCCGCGCTGCTGCACGTCGATCCGTTCGAGCCGATCATCGACGAAGATCTTGCGCCGGGCGATATTCTCTACATCCCGCCTGGATTCCCGCACGACGGCTTTACCCATGAAACGGCGCTTAACTACTCCGTCGGCTTCCGCGGGCCGAACGGCCGCGATCTGATCAGCAGCTTCGCCGATTACGCGCTGGAAAACGATCTGGGCGGCGAGCACTACAGCGATCCGGATCTGACCTGTCGCGAACACCCGGGCCGCGTGGAGCAGTACGAGCTCGATCGCGTTCGTCAGATGATGATCGAGATGATCAGCAAGCCGGATGATTTCACAAAATGGTTCGGTAGCTTTGTCTCCACGCCGCGCCACGAGCTGGATATCGCCGCCGCCGAGCCGCCTTACGCGCCGGAAGAGGTGCTGGACGCGCTGCAGGGCGGCGAAACGCTGTCTCGCCTGAGCGGCCTGCGCGTGCTGAACGTTAACGGCAGCTTCTTCATCAACAGCGAGCAGCTGGAGACGGTAGACGCGAAGGCGGCGGATGCGCTGTGCCGCTACACCGAACTCGGCCAGGCCGAGCTGGGCGATGCGCTGAAAAACCCGGCGTTTGTTGAAGAGCTTACCGGGCTGATTAACCAGGGTTACTGGTACTTCGACGAGTAGTGCGGCACGGTTTTCTCCCTCTCCCTGTGGGAGAGGGGTGGGGTGAGGGCATCAGGCCGCACTAGCCCTCCTCCATCGCAATCACAATCGCTTCACCCATCTTCCTCAACGCCTCGCGATGTTTCTCCGTCGGCGGCAGCGCCACGTTGATGCGCAGGCAGTTGCGGTACTTCCCGGAGGCGGAAAAGAGCGACCCGGCCGCGGCCTGGATCTTCAGCCGACACAGCTGCTTGCTGACGCACACCATGTCCACCTTCTCCGGCAGCTCAACCCACAGCAGGAAGCTCCCCTGCGGGCGCGTGACGCAAATCTCCGCCGGAAAATACTGCCGCACCCAGCAGGTGTAGGTCTCCATATTCTGCTGATAAATCTGGCGCATACGGCGGACGTGGCGATGATAATGCCCGTCGCGAATAAACGCCGCCATCGCCATCTGGGTACCCGGCACGTTAAACCCCCCGGCGGCATATTTCATGTGCATCACCCGGTCGTAGTAGCGCCCCGGCACAATCCAGCCGACGCGCAGGCCCGGCGCCACGGTTTTGGTAAACGAGCTGCAGAGGATCACGCGGCCGTCGATGTCCATTGAATGAATGGTGCGCGGGCGCGGATACTCCGCCGCCAGCTCGCCGTAAATATCGTCCTCGACAATCACGATATCGTGCCGCTGGGCGAGGGCCAGCACCTGCTTTTTCCGCGCTTCCGGCATGATAAACCCGAGCGGGTTATTGCAGTTGGGCACCAGGATCACCGCCTTGATCGGCCACTGCTCCAGCGCCAGTTCCAGCGCCTCGATGCTGATCCCGGTTTCCGGGTCGGTGGGAATTTCAATCGCCTTGATGTCGAAGCCGCGCAGCATCTGCATGGTGCCGTGAAACGACGGCGACTCCACCGCCACGATATCCCCCGGTTTACATACCGAGAGCAGGGCGATCGACAGCGCGCCGTGGCAGCCGTTGGTGATGACAATCTCGTTCGCCGCCACGGTAGAGCCGCCGTCGAGCATCAGGCGGGCAATCTGCTCGCGCAGCTCCAGGCGTCCGTCGAGCACGTCATAGCTCAGCATCTCACCGGGATTATGCTGCGCGATGCGGCTCATCTCCCGCCACAGGGGCTTCAGGCTCGGCTGGTTAATGTCCGGCGAGCCGCCGCCAAAGGAGATCATCTCTTTGTCGGCGCGGGCGTCCAGCAGCATCATTACCTCATCCCATTGGGTAACGTCCACCGGGCGCTGCACCGGGCGGGTCATGGCCGGAACGGGCGGCTGGGCTTTACGCTGCGAAACAAAATAGCCGGAGCGCGGCTGGGGCGTGATCAGCTGGAGGTTTTCGAGGATCTGATAGGCCTGCTGTATGGTGCTGATGCTCACGCCGTGCTCCTGGCTCAGCGTGCGTACCGACGGCAGGCGTTCGCCGCTGCGATACAGCCCTTGTTCAATGCGTTCCGCCAGAAGGTTGGCCAGATGTTGATAGCGCGTCATGCTGTATCCTTTGTTTTCACCATACAGATTATAAAACCAGTACAGATTGCTGCGAAAATTGCCATGCAGATACTGTTTTAGCGGATCTGTATGGTAAACAAAAGGTGTTTTTGCATCTGTATTGCGCAGGTCGATTTCCAGGATGATAACCCCACTGGCACAGTGAGGAGAGCATCATGGAATTCAATGAGAACCGTTCAAAACGTCCGTTCGTCGCGTTTATCTGGATCGGCAAAACGATCTGCAACTGGTATCGCATCAACCGTACCCGCCGCATCCTGAGCCAGATGAGCGACGAGCAGCTCAAGGACGTTGGGTTGTCGCGGTATGATGTGTGAGCCACGTCGTTGCCGGGTGGCGGCTGCGCCTTACCCGGCCTACTCGATCCCGTAGGCCCGGTAAGCGTAGCGCCACCGGGCGATTTTCACCGCAACAGCTCAAACGTCTGCCGTTTCGGCCTCTCCAGCAGCTCAACCGCCTCCTGATACGACCGTACGTTGTTATACCCCATCACCAGCCCGTAGCGTTTGCCCGACCCGCGATACCACTCCGAGAGCGCGTTGACCTGCAGCTGCTGTTCCTGCCAGCAGCGCGCCACCTCCCGGTCGCCGCTTCCTTTGGTCAGAAACGCCACGATATGCATCCCGCCGTCGTTCTGCTCGGTGAAAAAGAGATCGCCATACACCTCGCGCAGGGCGGTAATCATCCACTCGCGGCGGGTCTGGTACAGGGTGCGCATCTTTTTCAGGTGACGGAAAAAATGCCCTTCGTTGAGAAACGCGGTGAGGATCTTTTGCGTCAGCACCGGCTGGCCGCTGGTGGTGATGTCCGCGCAGTCGGTAAAGGCGCCTACCGTGCTGGCGGGCATCACCACGTAGCCCATGCGCAGCGACGGCATGATGGTTTTGCTGAAGGTGCCCATAAAGATCACCCGGTCGTGTTGGTCGAGGCTTTTCAGCGATGGCAGCACCTTGCGGGTGTAGTGAAACTCCCCGTCGTAGTCGTCTTCGATAATCCACGCCTCGTTCTGGCTGGCCCAGTCGAGCAGCTGCTGCTTGCGCGGTAGGGAGAGCGTCACCGCCAGCGGGCTCTGGTGCGACGGGGTGACGATGGCAAAGCGGGCGTCGCGATGGTGGCGCAGCAGGTAGTCCGTGTCGATGCCGCAGCGATCGACCGGCACCGTGTGCAGGCGCGGCACGATCCGCTTCAGAAGCTGCTGGCCCATAAAATAGCCCGGATCTTCAAACACCACCTTGTCGCTGCGGCTGGCGAGCGTGTCGAGGATCAGCCGCAGGCTGCCGCTGTAGCCGCTGGTGATCAGCACCTGTTCGGCGCTGCAGGACAAGCCGCGCGAGATGTTGAGATAGCTGGCGATGGCCTGGCGCAGCGGATACCAGCCCAGAACGGGCGGGTTGAGCATCTCCTCCTGGCGCATGGCGCGCGTCGCCTGGCCCGCCAGCAGCAGCCATTTTTTATACGGAAAGCTATCGAGGGCGGGAATGCCGGGGCGCAAAAACCCCGCCCGCTCGCGCTGGCTGATGAGCGATGCCGGAAGCGTGCCGGTGGGCTGTTCCGCAGAGGCGTTCTGCGCGGGCAGCAGAAGATCCGGATTCACCCGCGTACCCCGCGCGCCCTGGCTCACCAGATACCCTTCGCCCGTCAGGATGGCATACGCCGTTTCGACGGTTTTGCGAGCCACCTTCAGCTCCTCCGCCAGCACGCGGATGGCGGGCACCTTATCGCCAGGCTTCAGCACGCCGCGCGTGATGTTGTCGCGATAGCGGGTATAAATCTCGTGATAGCCCGGCTTCATGTCCTACCTCATTTCACGCTTTTTGTGTCTTTTTACTATGTCATGAACGGCGTAGATTTGCCTCATCGCATCACCGATGCCGCACAAAAAAGAGGAAAGACCATGAGCACTCGCGTCAACCACCATAAGGCTACACCTGCCCTCGCCAACGCGCTGTCCGCCCTGAGCATGGAGGTGGCAAAAACCTCCATCGACCCGGCGCTGAAGCATCTGATCGACATTCGCGTGTCGCAGCTGAACGGCTGTACGTTCTGCCTGGATATGCACTCGAAAGAGGCCAAAATAGCCGGCGAGCGCGAGCTGCGCCTGTACCATCTGGCGGCCTGGCGCGAGTCACCGCTGTTCAGCGCCCGTGAGAAAGCCGCGCTGGCCTTCACCGAAGCGTTGACCCAGATTGGCGTGCACGGCGTGAGCGATGCGCTCTACCGCAGCGTGGCTGAGCACTTCTCGGACGTGGAGATTTCAGAGCTGAACTTCGCCATCGTGGCGATCAACGCCTGGAACCGTCTGGGGATCACCTCCCGCATGGCGCCCGGCTCGCTGGATGCGGCTTACGGGCTGAATAAGGCTAACCTGGAATAATGCCGCGCTCGCCCGCCCGGTGGCGCTGCGCTTACCGGGCCTACATGAGCCCGTAGGCCGGATAAGCGCAGCGCCATCCGGCGCAACGCTTCGCTCCTTGCCGAAGCATCGTGCTTTTCCCTCCTGCATTCTCTCCCCAACATCACAACGGAGAGAAAACCATGATCGCTGTCCTTTTCGAAGCCAAAGCCGAGCCCGCCCATCAGGCGCGCTATCTTCAGCTTGCCGCAGAGCTTAAGCCTCTGCTGGCGGACATCGACGGCTTTATTGATATCGAACGGTTCCAGAGCCTGACCACCGACGGCAAAATCCTCTCCCTTTCCTGGTGGCGGGATGAAGAGGCCGTCCGCCGCTGGAAGCAGAACGTGTTTCATCAGGCGGCGCAGGCTGAAGGGCGGGAGTCGATTTTTGCGTACTACCGCATTCGCGTGACGCAGCTGGTGCGGGATTACTGCTCCGAAACTGCTGACGGATGATGATAAGCTGGCCGCAGAGATCACCGAACCCTGGGCGGCCCATGCTTAAGACGAGTTTACCCCCCGATAACAGCGCGATGCTGGAAAAGGCCATTGCCGCTGTAGCGGCGGCAATGGCCGATCCCTCGCGCGTGAAGATGCTCTGCGCGCTGATGGACGGGCGGGCGTGGACCGCTACCGAACTCAGCACTGCGGCAGACGTTGCACCGTCGACCGCCAGCGGGCATCTCGCCCGGCTGCTTGAAGGGCAACTGATTACCTGCCTGTCGCAAGGGCGGCATCGCTATTATCGCCTTGCCGGGCACGACGTGGCGGCGCTGGTGGAGCAGATGATGGGGCTTTCATGGAGCCGCATTACGCCGCCGGAAACGTCTGCGCCAAAAGCCCTGCGTGAAGCCCGCACCTGCTATAACCACCTTGCCGGAACGGTGGCGGTTCAGATCTATGATTTTATGCAGGCGGAAGGCTGGCTGGAGGCTGATGGTTCAGCGCTGACGCTGTACGGCCGGGAGCAGTTCCTGAAACTCGACATTCCATTAAATGCTCATTCCCGTCGCAAGGCCTGCTGCGCCTGCCTCGACTGGAGCGAGCGACGGTTTCATCTTGGGGGAGACGCTGGCACGGCGCTGCTCACTTATCTGGAGAGTAAAGGCTGGATCCAGCGGGTGATGGGGTATCGGGAGGTGGTGGTGACGGCGTCGGGGAAAAGTGCCGTCAGGAAGCATTTTAGCCGCTAAACGCCGCTGCGGGCTGATGCCCTCACCCCGACCCTCTCCCACAGGGAGAGGGAGAACACCCTTTTCGCAATTCCTGCGCTTTACCCTCTCGTTTCTTGATAGTTACCCTGATAACTATTATCTTGACCGCATGTGACGAGAGGTTTCCCATGAGTGAAGAAGAACTGTTTAGCCGCAGGCCGATGGGCATGCGGATGGCGATGATCGTGCGGCAGTGGCGCGCGGTGATCGACGACGCCATACTCGATACCGGGCTAACCCAGGCGAGCTGGACGGTGATGATGCAGCTTTTTCAGCTTGGGGATAACGTCTCGATGAGCGAGCTGGCGGAGGTGCAGGGTATTGAACTGCCGCCGCTGATGCGCACCCTGACACAGCTGGAAAAGCAGGGATACCTGCTGCGCGCCGTATCGCCTTACGACAGGCGCATCCGGCTTCTGACGCTGACGCCCGAGGGTAAAGCCATCTTAAAAAGGCTCACTCAGGTGATTGAGACGTATCAGGCGCGCGTATCGCAGAACATCGCGCCGGAACATCTCGACATTTTTAGCGCCACGTTGAATCAAATCGCCTGCAATTTGCGGACAATCCGCGAAGAAGATAAAAAGACCGAAAAATAATGACCCCTGAACAAAAGTTTGCCCGCTGGGTAAGGGTGAGTATTGCCTCTTTCCTGCTGATGTTTGTCTACTTTATCGTCGCGGATATCTGGATCCCGCTGACGCCGGACTCCACCGTGATGCGCGTGGTGACGCCGGTGTCTCCGCGCGTCTCCGGCTACGTGGCGGCGGTACATGTCCACAACAACAGCCAGGTGAAGAAAGGCGATCTGCTGTTTGAGCTCGACGACACGCCGTTTCGCAATAAGGTGGAAGCGGCGCAAATCGCGCTGGAGCAGGCTCGTCTTTCCAACCAGCAGCTGGACGCGCAGATCGCCGCCGCGCAGGCCAGCCTGAAAACCGCGGTGCTGACCGCGCGGAACGATAAAGTGACCTTCGACCGCTACCAGAAGCTGAGCACGCTGCAGAACGTCTCGCAGGCGGATCTGGATAAGGTGCGCACCACCTGGCAGAGCAGCGAACAGTCCGTCAGCTCCATTCAGGCCAACATCCAGAACCTGCGCATTCAGCGCGGCGAGCGGGACGAGCAGCGCAACGTGACGCTGCAAAAATACCGTAACGCGCTGGATGAAGCGGAGCTTAACCTCGGCTGGACGAAGGTCTACGCCCAGGCGGACGGCACGGTCAGTAACCTGCAGTTAAGCCCGGGCTTTTACGCCTCCTCAGGGTCAGCCGCGCTGGCGCTGGTGAACAACCAGACCGATATCGTGGCCGATTTCCGCGAGAAAAGCCTGCGCCATACCCATCAGGGCACCGATGCCGCCGTGGTGTTCGACGCCTTTCCTGGACGCGTGTTCCGCGCCCACGTGACCAGCAGCGACGCGGGGATACTGGCGGGTCAGGAGGCCGTTAACGGTCAGCTCTCCGAGCCGGAAACCTCCAACCGCTGGGTGCGCGACGCCCAGCGCATGCGCATTCACGTGACGCTGGATGAAGCGCTGCCGAAGCATCTTCCGACCGGCGCGCGGGCGACCGTGCAGCTCTACAACAGCGAAGGGCCATTTGCGCGCTTCTTCTCCGGGATGCAGATCCACCTGGTGAGCCTGCTGCACTATGTCTATTAATACGCTGGCGCGGGTGTTTACCCCGCACGGCAACATCGTCTACACGGCAAACGACTTTCGCCAGACCCTGCGCATCGTCTTTGCCGGGATGATTGCGCTGAGCATTTCGAGTTTCTACAACACCAGCTATGGCGTGTTTTTTGTGGTTTACCCGATCATGCTGCTGTCGCTGGTGCCGGTCTTCAACCGCCACGTGGCGAAGCAGTTTATCTTCAGCGCATCGCTGAACTGCGTTGAAATGGTGATTATCATCGGCTATCTGTCCCAATGGCCGGTCATCATGACGCTGGTGGTGTTTGCCCTTTACGTGATGCGCTTTCGATTTATGAGCAAGGGGCCGCTGTTCCTGTTCGGGTCGATGGGCGTGGTGTGCCAGAGCGTGATGCTCAACTTTATGAGCTACCCCACCACCAGCTGGCACACGCTGCTGTTTTCCAACATCGAAGCGAGCGTGATGGCGGTATGCCTGAGCGCGCTGATGAACTATCTCCTGCCGGACGTGGAGCCCCGCAGGCCGCCGCCATTGATTGAGAAAGACGATGCTCGCGTGCGCCACGAGTCGCTGCTCTCCGGCACGGTCGCGACGCTGATATTCGTGGTGTTTCAAATCAGTGACTTAAGCGATTCTCTCTCGGCGCTGATGGCCGGGATTTTGATCCTGTTCCCGATGCACTATCGCGGCGCGGTGATGAGCTCGATCTGGCGCGTTGTCGGCGTGGTGCTGGGCTGTCTCTATATTCTGGTTGTCCAGCTGATCCTCTACGACCACAGCAGCCATATGCTATTGATGATGCCGCTGATTGGCCTCGGGCTGGCGTTTGGCGCGCGGCTGCACGTGATGGAGAAAGTGGGCGCGGGCGTGGGGTTTTCCAGCATCACCACCATCGGCATTATGTTCGGTCAGAACATGCATCCGGACACAGACCTGGTGTTCAGCGATCTGTACCGCATCACCTCCGTGACCTTTTCGCTGGTGGCCACGTTGACGCTGGTCTTTCTGGTGCATTTGATCCTGAACCGCTTCGAGGCGACGCGCTACGTCATCGCGCCGCCCAAGGCAGATTAATGCCCCAGCACGGCGGGCAGCTGCGAGAGTAAAAACAGGATCAGGCCAATCGTCCCGCCCACCAGCGTACCGTTGACGCGGATAAACTGCAGATCTTTGCCGATATTCAGCTCGATCTGGCGGGACATGTCTTTCGCATCCCAGCTTTTGACCGTGTCGCTGATGTGGCGGGTCAGGAACGCGGCGAAATCCGGCGCGACGCGGTGCGCGGCCTGCTCCAGATGCTCGTTCAGCGACGCCCGCAGGCTGGCGTCGTTCGTCAGCGTTTCGCCAAACCACAGCCCGGCGTTGGCGATGCGCTGCTTCACGCGCGAGTCTTCACTCTGCATATCCGCCTTCAGCCACTGGCGCAGGTCGGCCCACATTTCCCCCAGATAGCGGTTAAACGCCTCGTCATTTTTCAGGTAGTGCTTGATGTTGTCGGCTTTCGCCGCCATGTCCGGATCGTTTTTTAGGTTGTCGATAAGCTTCAGCGTGGCGCGGTCGAACGCCTGGCGGATCTGGTGCGTGCGGTCGTGGCTGATATCGTCCAGCAGCGTGTTGACCGCGTGCGAGACCATCTCCGCGCTTTGATCCCCCAGCCACTCGGTGGGCAGCAACATCGCCTTGCGCGGGTGCTCGGTTTTGAGCCAGTGGACAATCCGAACGGCGATAAAGTCCCGCGTGCTGTCCCGCTGAATCAGGGTGATCAGCCGGTTGATGATGGCGTCCAGCAGCACCTGATGGCGGTTGTTTTTGGTCATGCTCTCCAGCATTACGGCGCTGGTTTCGGTGAAATCGACCTTGTCGATGGCCTTATGCACCGCGCGCTTGAGCAGGCGCTGAATGCGTCCGTCGTCAGTGAGTTCGAGAAAGCCGCTCATCACCTGCACCAGATGCAGGCCGACGCGCTCGGCGTTGTCGGGCTTGCTGAACCAGGCGCCGATCATGTGCGCGGGTTCATAGCGGCGGATTAACGCTACCAGCGACTGGGTATCGAGAAACTTCTCCTGCACGAACTGGCCGAGATTGTCGCCGATCCGGTCTTTGTTGCGCGGAATGATTGCCGTATGGCGCGAGATAAACGGAATCGGCACCCGGCGGAACAGCGCGACGACGGCGAACCAGTCCGCCAGCGCGCCTACCATCGCCGCCTCGGCAATGGCCTTGACGCCGCGCACCCAGAAGGTCTGCGGCATGAACAGAGTGGTGATAAAGGCCGCGGCGGCAACCAGCAGCAGCGATAGCGCAAGAAGCTTGGCGCGTTTGAGTTCAGCTATTTTTTCCATGAGGTAAGGATAGAGGGAAGTGAACCAAAAGTGCAAAGCTGGTGTAAGGGGGAGACGCATTCTCAGTGTGAACAAATGGCGTCTATATAAAAAATATATACATCTAAATTTTCTATTATTAATTTTTCTATATTTTTTGTGCTTATTTATTTTCGGACGTAATGTTTTGTGACCGTCGTAGTCATTTTAACGCTCCTGTTAGCCATAAGATAAAGGACTATTTATGAAAGGAGACGGTATCGATGACATGGGAGTATAAAGTTTCGACGGGGGTATTGAGCCATAATGGTGTGTTTGTCGCTAACTGCTACAGCGGTGCGGGTGAATCGAAAGATAAGCCAGAGTGTGAAAGTCAACGAAACAGAGGCCCCATTCCCAGAGGTATTTATTTTATTGCCGGGTGGAATAATCATAAAAGTGCTGAGGCCATTATTCTTGAGCCTATAGCGGGGACCAATACCTTTGGTAGAGATCATTTTCAAATTCATGGTGATAAAAAAGGCCAGCCGCCAGGTTCTGCATCAGCTGGTTGCATCATTATGAACGGTCAGGACAAGCGTCATATGATTTATGATTCGGGTGATACAATACTGGTGGTGCGATAATGAAGTATATTATTGCGCTGTTTTTCTTGTGCTTACCGATGGGGTTATTTGCCAAAAACCACACTCCTGAACAGATCTTGCAGATGATAAACGGCAAAGGCGCCATGTCTGTTGTAACGGAGCTGGATTCTAACGATACGGGTGAGTCGGAATGGTGGAATCATGTCATACCAGAGATAAGTAAAGGAACTCAGGCCTGGTTAGCCGTGGCGAGTGCCCTTGAACCCGGAGTGGACGCCAGTACGGCTGAAGATTTAAAGGCTGCGCTTTCTGAAGCCATCCCACATAACCCTGAAGGTGTCTTAGCAATCTTAAAAGACGATAAACCGTTACTCACTGTTGAACAAATCTGCGCGTTTGCGAATTTCCCCGAAACGGAGGCAGAAAGTAACAAGCTTTTTGTGGATTCAATCAGGGAGATGTTCAAAATAAAAAGCCCGCAGGGTAAAAGATGCCTCGCTGTTATGACCGTGACCGTTGAACACTCTGTTCCATTCGATAAGGATATGTAAATGGCTATTCCGGGATATATGTCATTAACTGACGATGCGGGTAATAACATAAAAGGCAGCGTGAGAGTTAAAGACCGTGAAAACCAGATTGAGGTTTTAGGGCTCTATCATAACGTAAGCTATAATTCTGACCTGCATAATGGCAGAGCATTGAGCAAACGCCAGCATCGTCCCTTTCTTATTGAGAAGGAAATTGATGCCTCCAGCGTTTTTCTCTATAAAGCACTCAGTACTGGCGGTACGCTCAGGAAAGCGACTATCGACCTGTACAGAATAAATGATGCCGGCCAGGAAGAAATCTATTTCACGATCGCGCTGGAAGCGGTGAAGGTCGTCACGGTGTTTTCATTAATGCATGACGTGAAAGAGGCTTACCATGAAAAACAGGGGCATCTTGAGCTCGTTTTGCTTCGTTATGAAAAGATTACCTGGCATTACCGTGACGGTAACGTTATTCACTCGGATGACTGGGATTATCGGTTAGGGGCTTGATTCGCTTGCTCCGGGAGAAAAATTTTTCCCGGAGCAAAAACGCATGATGACAAAAAGAATGTAACACTCCTGTCATGAACAAATCAGCATCAATTCTCCTGATACGCCCTTTCGATGAGCAGTTTAGCTTTCATCAGGTCATGTTCATTGCGCACAGCGAGTTCAACGTTGCCTGTTCCCCAGTGGCCGATGTGAGTCACATCCCGGCTAAAGCCTTCTTCAAACTGAATATGCTCAGGATCCAGTTTCAACCACAAACGGATATGCGGATCGGTTAAGGGGTAAACCCCGGCACAGACAAAATTCCGCAGACGACGGAAGGCGCCGTACAGCTTCAGCTCTTTGTACTGCACCTCATCGCCGAGAGACAGGACGTAACTTTTTAGCTGTTCGAAAAGAAGGGCTAATTCTGTGGACGCGCTGGCGAGCTGTTCACTATGCGTTCGCGTATTGCGCTTGCCAATTGCGGAGGGTAATGTTTCGGTTGCCGCTTCAGAAAAGGCGTTCTCAACAACGGCGTTGACCAGCTCGAACATCAGCAGATTGTCAGAAAAAAGCTTATAACGAATCAGGCTGATATTGCGGTTAATTTGCTGAACGGCATGTTCATCATACTTATTAAAATCAGCGGCAATACAGAGCAAACGCGTGCCTGACCAGTCGATCGCCTCTGCCGTTTCTTTGCCGAGCTTCTCCATCACCAGCCACTTAAATTCAGCCTTATGATCGAGAAGCCAGTCTAAATAAAACAGTCCCTGGTTGATGACATTTTCGTTGCTGTGACGTTTGTATTCGATAATAACCGGGCAGTTATTTTCGTCCAGCCCGAGTGAATCAATGCGCCCACGGTGGGTCTTACCGGTGCTGTATTCACTGTAGAGAAAACGAACCCCGAGAAAGATCTCCATTCGGGATTCGATCAGCGATTGCAGCTCTTTTTCGATGGTTGCTGCTTTACCTGAGAGCTCTTTTACGCCGCTTGCACTATAGCGAAAAAGTTGAATATCACTCATGAGCCATTTCCCTGCGCATTTTTGCTATGTCATACATCAGGTGAGCAAAGCCTTTGGCAACTTCAGGCGACGATAAGTACTGCATCATCATCTCCCTGTGCGCGTCGTTGCTGTCCATCACGGCATCATCAATGGCTTTAGGAAAGTCGCCCAGCATGGCCTGCTCACGGGTGTTATTGTCGAGTTGGGTCATTACGATGTTGTTCTCTGCGAGCTTATCGTAAACTACAAAGGCATAGTTGAGCATATCTTTGTCGGTCAGGTTTTCGGTGATAAACAGCTCGTTAAGCTGCGACAGCACCTGCGACATAAACTCCTCTTTTTTATCTTTTGCTTTTGCGGTGCCGACGTCATTAACTGGGTTGAGCTTATACTCTGCCGCATCCTCCTGAAGCTTAATATGCTGCTCCTGGATTTTTGAAAGCCGATAGTGGCTCATCTCAACGTTGGAAAGATCGACATCATCTTCATCGACTGACTCTTCACGCAGTAAGGGGCGGAGGTGTCGACAATACAGGCTTAACTTCTCCAGCGACTTGTCATCGTAGGCGACGATCTGCGACATAAATTCGTAAAAGCGTACAAAGCTGCCAAGATCTTTTTTGAAGATCTCCAGACGATCTTTTTCCTGCTTGCAGGCTTTAAAACTGTTTTCCGCGTTTGCCAGCAAAATGGGGTTAGGGGAGTCCCTTTTTGTTAACTCATAGATCTGTTTAGCGCTGATATACGCCTCTTTCGCTGAGGTATAACGCATTCGCCAGCGGTTTACCGCGGGCAGGCAAATATTGCTGAGCGTCGCATTCGACTTCTTCTTGCTGTAAAAGGCCACACACAGCTGTTCAACCTCGTTCCATAAAAATATGCCGCTGGCGCGAAGCTTTTCGTACAGATCGAACACCAGGTACGGATCGCTAACATCGGTTAGCTCTGCCGTTTGATAGTAGGGCTGAAAGGCGGACAGGATATCGTCAGGTTCATTATAAAAATCAAGCACAAAGGTGCCTGATTCCTTTTTACCGGGATAAGTACGGTTAAGACGCGACAGCGTCTGGACGCACTCCACGCCGCCCAGCGCCTTATCGACGTACATGGCGCACAGCTTCGGCTGGTCAAAGCCGGTCTGGAACTTGTTGGCCACCAGCATGACCTGATAGTCATCGCTATCAAACGCCTTTCGCATATCGCGGCCCTTGAGCGCCGGGTTCATGCTGATTTCAGTAAATTTCTGGTGCAGCAGCGCGAGGTCGCTCATGTCATTTTCCTGGAACTCGACTTCGCCTGAGAACGCCACCATCGCGGCGATTTTCCCGTAGCCCATTTCCGCGATGTATTTATCAAAAGCCAGCTTGTAGCGCACCGCCGCCTTGCGCGAGCTGGTGACCACCATCGCTTTCGCCTGTCCGCCAAGCAGATGCATAACGTGTTGACGATAGTGCTCAACAATGACAATCACCTTTTGCGAGACGTTATGCTCGTGCAACGCTACCCACTGGCTGAGCCTGATCTTCGCCCGGTTGCTGTCCACCTCCTGGTCCTTATCACCGATTTTTTGCAGCAGCTTATAGGCCACTTTGTAATTGGTGTAGTTCTTCAGCACGTCGAGGATAAAGCCTTCCTCGATGGCCTGGCGCATGGAATAAACGTGAAACGCCACGGGCTTGTTGATTCTCGACGCGGGTTCGTTGGGGCTGGGTCGACGGCCAAACAGCTCCAGGGTTTTCGCCTTTGGCGTTGCGGTGAAGGCGTAGAAGCTAAGGTTCGGGCTTCCGCTGCGGGCGGCAAGGGTGGCGTCGAGGATATCCTCTGAGGTAAGGACCACGTCGTCGCTGGCCCCTTCACTCATCAGCACTTCTTTTAGCTGACGCGCCGTAGAGCCGCTCTGGGACGAATGCGCTTCATCAGCGATGATCGCGTAGGTTCGTTCCTTAAGGCGGGTGCTGTTTTCGATGGCTTTGAGCACGTACGGGAAGGTCTGGATGGTCACGATAATAATTGGCTGCGAGTGCTCCAGCGCGTTGGCAAGCTTCTCAGATTTCGAGCCATCACCTTCACGGTTGTTGATGCGGCCAACCACGCCGTCCGCATGTTCGAACTGATAGATCGTGTCCTGGAGCTGATCGTCGAGCACGGTGCGGTCCGTCACCACGATCACCGAGTGGAAGCGTTTTTCACCCTTTTTATCGTGCAGGCTCGCGAGCTGATGCGCCGTCCAGGCGATCGAGTTCGACTTCCCGGATCCGGCGCTGTGCTGGATAAGGTATTTGTTGCCGGTGCCTTCTTCCTCTGCGGCGGCGATAAGCTTGTTCACCACGTCCCACTGGTGGTAGCGCGGGAAGATCAGGCTCTCTTTTTTGACCTTTTTACCGTCCCAGCTCTCTTTTTCCTCGATTTGCAGATGCACAAAGCAGGCAAGGATTTTCAGCAGGTTGTCGGGGAGCAGTACCTCGTTCCACAGGTAGCTGGTGGCGTACTGCTGGCTATCTTCCGGGATGTCGTTACCCGCGCCGCCCTCTTTGGTGCCTTTGTTGAACGGCAGGAAAAAGGTGTCATCTCCCGCCAGCCTGGTGGTCATATAGACCTCATACTGGCTGACGGCGAAATGCACCAGCGCGCCGCGCTTGAAGGTCAGCAGCGGTTCCGGCTTATTGGTCGCCGGATCCTTTGGTAGGCGGGTTTTCTTATACTGGTTGATGGCGCTGTTGACCGTCTGCTTAAACTCGGATTTCAGCTCAAGCGTGGCGACGGGAAGGCCGTTAATAAACAGCACCAGGTCGATGCGCCAGCGTTTGGCTTTCACCTCCGTCTCGGTGCCGTTCGCATTCGGGCTGTAGACCAGCTCCGGTACGATGCGGCAGATATTTTGCCGATAGCGCGCAAGGGTGTCCGGATTGAGGCCGTGGTCCGGCTTAAACTGGCACAGGAAAAAGCGCGCGCTATGGCTTCGGATGCCGTGGCGAAGCACGCCCAGGGTGCCGTAATGACGTGACTGAACGTCGGTGGCGTTGGTATCGGCTTTTTTAAGCTGCGCGACCAGCGCATCTAAAAAATGACGCTCGGTATCGTTGGGATAGATGCGGGTAAATTTTTCCCACTCCTGCGGCTGCGTGCTCTGGACAAAGGTCAGCGCATCCTGAGAGTAGAGCGCACGTTCGCGATCGTACTGCTCGCCTTTGCCGGGGATCCAGCCGTGCTGGCACATCTGCTGAATGATATCGGCCTGCAGGTTCGATTCTTTGGTGACGTCGGCGATCATGCGGTGGCCTCCTCAGCGATGGGAGATTCCTCAGGACTGCTGGCAGGAGGCGTCCAGTCGCGGAGATCGATTTTGCCAGTGACGGCGGCGGAGATGAGGGCGGTGCGGCGCTCTTTGAGGAGGTCGATTTGCTGGAGCTGTTTTTGGATTAGGGTGTCGATTTTTGCGGTTTCTCTGTGTAAGAAATCACCAATTTCATCTTGTTCCAGGTATCCAGGGAAAGGTATTTTTATTGTTACAAGATCAGAAGGATTTATCGCTGGATAACTTATTCCTACGGACATGGAAATTATTTTTTGGATGAAATTTCGATCTTTAAATGAATATAAACAGAATTTTTTACTTAATTTTTTGGGGCGTATGACAGCAAAGCCAGTTGAAACGACTAAGTTATATGGTGGGTTTTCTATAATCGCAATAGCCTCGAGATATGTTCGCACTGTTGATATGATTATATCACCATCTTTAACGATTCTTCTTGCTCGAGATGGGGCGTCAGAAAAAAACATTTCTTCTGGTTTACTTATTCCATTTTCTGCTGAAATATTACCGATATCTATATATTGTATCAAAAAGTGCTTGCTTGTTGAATCTGGTAGTATCTGATTTTTTAGTGTGGATATGTATTTTAGTTTTGCCACGCTCCAGTGGCCTGGGACTTCCCCCAACCACTCAACCCCAGAATCTTTCATCGGCACATCAGGGTTTAGCCCTTTGGTTACGGCATGGCTAATCAATGCCTGACGTTTTTCTTTTAGTAGTTCGATGAGTTGTTGTTGCTTTTCCACCAGGTTATCGATTTTTGTGGTTTCGTGATCTAGGAAAGCAGTAATAATTACTTGTTCTGATAATAGAGGTACAGGAATCCTAATATTACCAAGATGCCCTCGACTAATTCTTTGCATAGTGGTGCCACGAGCCAGGTTACCAGTGTGCTGGAAGTAATAATCACTTGAAAAAAGGTATACTAAATATTTTTTGTTGTAAGATTCATCTGTTCGTAATATCACATTATCAACAGATGTAACAGTTTTAAAATTGAGTTCAGATATTAAACATGCTCTTCCAATTGGCTTATTTAACCTAGATATTAATATATCCCCCTCTAATATCTCAGTGCAATCAAGTTTATTAAAAGTTTTTTCGGTTATAAATCCTGAACTTTGTTCTTTGTAGAAACCTTCGCCTATATTACCAGTAGTAATATAGCGAACACCGTCATCAGAGAGATCCTTGCTTTCAATCCAGTCACCATCAAGAAAAACAGAACTAGCAGCCAGTGCGAGATACTTGATTGGTGCTTTCGACCAATGAGCAGGTGTAGAGTTTAACCACTCAACACCAGAATCCTTATATTCCGGATACGCCTTATACTTAGCCATCAGGAGTGTACCTCCTGCAGCAGCTTCATAATCTCCGCGCTCAGCGCATCCAGCTCCGCGTCAATCTCCTCCAGCGGGCGCGGTGGCTTATACACATAAAAATGCCGGTTAAACGGAATCTCGTATCCAACAATCCCGACCTCGCCGTCGCGTGCGTCGCGCTTGTCGGCGTTAATCCAGGCGTCCGGCACGTGCGGCAGCACCTCCGCCTTCACGTAGCCTTCAATCAAATCGCTGGTCGAAACAGACGGATCGAGCGCCACGTTCTCGTTGTCGCGCAGGTCGCCGTCCTGCTCAAATTCCACTACCTGACCGCAATACGCAAACGCGCCGTACAGCGGCTGCGCACCTTCCCTGAGGACTTTTTTAACGACCGGCTCCGCGTCCGGGTTTTTGCGGGCGATCGCCTCGATAAGCTGCTTATGCTCTTTGGCATCGAGCTTCACGGCGGCGTTTTTAAGCGCTTCTTTGAGCGTCAGCTGGAACTGATTGAAATCATCGCTCGGCAGCGCTTTTCCACCCGCTTTACCGTCCAGCGCCGACTGGATTGTTTGCGCTTTGACCATCAGCGCGCGCTGGCGTTGCCACAGCGATGCGTCGAGCAGATCTTTAATCTGCTTCTCTTTAAGCTCGGGGAATTCGGCTTTGATAATGGCGCGCGCTTCCGGCTCGAACGCCGCAAAGCTGCCGTAGTTCTCGTCCTGCCAGAAGGCGCCGAACGCGTCGTACAGACACGCCATCGGGGCATTGAGCGGTTTTGGCGCAAAGCGCAGCGCGGCAATGGATTCATTCGTGACCTGTGCCGTTAAACGCAGCGGGCGCTCAATGGTCAGACGGCGGAAGCCAAAGTCGGTGCTGCTGAATATCTTGCTGGCGAGGATGCGTTCGCCCTCGGCGTTTTTCGCCTCCGCAACCTCAAAGTCGCCAAAGGTGCGGGTGATGAGCCGAATATCCTCCTCGCTCATCATGTTGCGCTTAGAGCCCAGCGACTTACGCATTTTGCTGTAGAGCCTGCTGGCGTCGATCAGCTGGATCTTGCCCTTACGCTCAGCCGCTTTTTTGTTCGACAGGATCCACACGTAGGTGGCGATCCCGGTGTTGTAGAACATGTCGGTGGGCAGCGCAACGATCCCTTCCAGCAGATCCGCCTCAAGAATGTAGCGTCGGATCTCGCTTTCGCCGCTGCCCGCTCCGCCGGTAAACAGAGGAGAGCCGTTGAGGATGATCCCAATGCGCCCGCCGGTATCGGCATCGCGCATTTTGCTGATCAGGTGCAGCAGGAACAGGAGCGAGCCGTCGGACACGCGCGGCAGGCCGGGCCCGAAGCGCCCCGAAAACCCTTTGCGGTGCTCGTTGTTTATGTCCGCTTCGATCTTCTTCCAGTCCACGCCAAACGGCGGGTTCGACAGCATGTAATCGAAGCGGTCGGCAGGAAGCTGATCGTTAGAGAGGGTATTCCCCAGCTTGATGCGGCTGACGTCCTGACCTTTGATCAGCATGTCGGCTTTGCAGATGGCGTACGACTCCGGGTTCAGCTCTTGGCCAAACGCGCGCATCACCGCCTTCGGGTTCAGCTCGTGGACGTATTCCATCCCGGACGAAAGAAAGCCGCCCGTGCCCGCCGTCGGGTCATAGAGGGTCCGAATGATGCCCTCCCTGGTGAGCGCTTCGTCATCCTCCATAAAGACCAGCGAGGTGGTGAGGCGCACGATGTCGCGCGGGGTAAAGTGCTCTCCGGCGGTTTCGTTGGAGCTTTCCGCAAAACGGCGGATCAGCTCCTCAAACACCAGGCCCATTTCGTGGTTGGAGATGGCCTGCGGGCTGAGGTCGGTGGTGGCAAACTTCTGCACGATCTTGTACAGCAGGTTGGCATCATCCAGCAGACCAATAAATTCGCTGAATTTAAAGTGCTCGAAAATTTCCCGTGCGTCTCTGGAAAAGCACTGGATGTAGTTTTCCAGGTTGGCCTGGATGTCATTTTGCCCCATTTTGCTCAAGTTGAGCGGCGAGGCGTTAAAAAACGTCAGGCCATTGGTGGCGCGGAGGATTAATTTTTCTTTGGCCTCTTCAGGCAGGGAAGAGGTCCGGACTTTTGCAGCCTCGGTAACGACGGCGTCTTTGGTCTCCTCCAGCACGCACTCCAGACGCCGCAGCAGGGTAAAGGGGAGAATAATGCGGCCATATTGAGACTGTTTAAAATCGCCGCGCAGCAAATCTGCGACAGACCAGATAAAGGCTGCCGTTTGGGAGAAATTCAGTGAGGTCATAAAGCATCCTTGCCTTTGATGCAGGCATTTCAGTGATGATTTAAAACCCTCTTTTTATCATGGGTAAAGATATCAATCACTAAAAAAATAGATCTAAATCAATGAGTTATGTAAATCAATTGAGCTGTTCCATGTTTTCCATGAATGTGTTTTTCAAAATAAATGATAATTTTTTGCGCCGCGTGAACCTTTCGCCAGCAGCGCCTCATTAAGAACCTTCCGGATCTGCCCATCTTTAGGCCCGAAGCCAGTCATGTTGACTACCCTTAATACCCTAAGCGGTAAAACATGGAGATTCGATATGGCTTATCAGACAGTAAATCCTGCCACTAACCAGCTCATCAAAGAATACCCCTCACATACCGACGCGGATATTGAAGCGGCGCTGAAGGCGGCCGATGCCCTTTATCATTCAGACTGGGCAAAGGGCGACATCAACCAGCGCCTGCCGGTGCTGCACAAGCTTGCCGATCTTATCGACCAGCGCGTGGAGGAACTGGCGAAAATCGCCAGCCAGGAGATGGGTAAGCTCATCGAACAGAGCCGC
This sequence comes from Enterobacter cloacae complex sp. ECC445, assembly GCF_021892025.1. Taxonomy (NCBI): domain Bacteria; kingdom Pseudomonadati; phylum Pseudomonadota; class Gammaproteobacteria; order Enterobacterales; family Enterobacteriaceae; genus Enterobacter; species Enterobacter cloacae complex sp. ECC445. The sequence continues at coordinate 40,688 of NZ_JAKLRZ010000008.1, forward strand.
GGCGAGGTGAAGCTATGCGCGCTGATTGCCCGCTACTACGCCGACAACGCGAAGCAGTTCCTGGCCCCGGTGAAGTACGACTCTGAACTCGGGGAAGCGTGGGTGGAGCATCACCCCATCGGCGTGCTGATGGCCGTTGAGCCGTGGAACTTCCCGTATTACCAGCTGATGCGCGTTCTGGCGCCGAACCTGGCGGCGGGTAACCCCGTTCTGGCTAAACACGCGAGCATCGTGCCGCACTGCGCCGAGGCCTTTGCGCACCTGGTGCGCGAGGCGGGCGCGCCGGAAGGGGCGTGGACTAACCTGTTCATCTCGTCCGAACAGGTGGCAAACATCATCGCCGACGATCGCGTGCAGGGTGCCGCGCTGACCGGTTCCGAAAAGGCCGGCAGCGTCGTGGCCGCGCAGGCGGCGAAGCACATTAAGAAATCCACGCTGGAGCTGGGCGGGAACGACGTCTTCGTGGTGCTGGACGATGCGGACCTGGACAAAGCGGTGAAGATTGGCGTGAATGCGCGGCTCAACAACGCCGGGCAGGTGTGTACCGCGGCGAAGCGCTTTATCCTGCATGAAAAGATTGCGGATGCCTTCCTGAGCAAATTCACCGAGGCGTTTAAGCAGGTGAAGATTGGCGATCCGCTGGACGAAAGCACCACGCTGGGGCCACTGTCGTCTAAGGACGCGCTGGAAACGCTGACCAAACAGGTTAACGAGGCGGTGAAAAACGGCGCCACGCTGCACTATGGCGGCAAGCCGGTGCAGCGCGACGGCAGCTTCTTCGAGCCGACTATCCTGACGAATATCTCCCGCGACAATCCGGCGTACTTCGAAGAGTTCTTCGGCCCGGTGGCGCAGATTTACGTGGTGAAAAGCGATGATGAAGCGGTCGCCCTGGCGAACGACTCGCACTACGGTCTGGGCGGGGCGGTATTCAGCAAGGATATCGAGCGCGCGAAGAAAATGGCGTCGCGGATTGAGACCGGGATGGTGTATATCAACTGGCTCACCGATACCGCGCCAGAGCTGCCGTTCGGCGGCGTGAAGCGCTCCGGTTACGGACGCGAGCTGTCGGATCTGGGGATCAAAGAGTTTGTGAACCAGAAGCTGGTGGTGGTGCGTAAATAACGTCATCGCCTTTCTTGCCGGGTGGCGCTGCGCTTACCCGGCCTACAATGTGCAGCAGTATCAATACATTGCACAATTTATTGTAGGCCCGTGCAAGCGTAGCGCCGCCGGGCGAAACGCGCAATACCGCCTTAGAAGGACACGCCGCCGCCCACGTATGCGCCGTCAATCAGCGTGTGGTTTGGACGACCGTCTTTGCCATCCACGCTCACGTGGCGGTAACCCACTTTCAGGGTCACAGGTTTGATTGGGGTCCAGCTGACGCCGCCGTTCGCTTCAACGTAGTTTTTGACGCTGTTGTTCAGCCCGTCTGGCGCAACGTAACCTTCACCGAATACCTTGATGCTGTCGGTCAGGGCAACGCTCACGCCACCGCCGATTGGGAATGCCACGCCGTTATCCCCTTTTTTCGGGCCAACGTAGAGGGCCTTAGCGCCCGCGTTCAACATTACCGGGCCAACTTCGAAGTTGTAGCCTGCACCCACGCCACCGGTTGTGGTGCCGTCATCGGTATTTTTAAGCCAGCTGCCTTCGGTGTACAGACCGGAGGTCGATTTACCCATTTCCACATTAAGGTTGGTAAAGTTTTTACCCTGCTCAATGCTGCCACCCATGGCGAGTGCGGAGCCGGAGACGGCGGTCAGAGCAGACAGGATGAGAATGTTCAGCTTTTTCATGAGTATTTCCTCGTCGTCAAAAGTAATCTGAGGGCACCTTAACAAGGGATGTTTATGACTGCAAATGTGAGTCATGTCGCGTTTTTATGCTGATTTTGTTGGTTTTCTGATTTTTAAATGTTGGGTAAATGTTTGGAAGGCAGAGAGTCAATACGTAATAAGGTCGCGTTTAGGGAAGGTTCAGCATTTTGACTAAACACAGGCTGAACGAACCGGGGGAAATTGCTTTGAAACGCATTAATAGAATTTCTAATAGTTTCCAAAAGTGTTTCAGTTGTCACAGATAAAGACACAGGTTTACATTTCTGGGGAAGAATATACGTCTCGTTGCGCCGATCCGCTGTCCCCTCCATGTCATTTTTCTGACACGTTTATTCTTTACGTTGTTGGCTTCACTCACTGGACGCTAACAATATGAAAAGAAAAATTATTCCTGTGCTTATCGGCTGTGCGCTCTCTTTCTCTGGCCTGGCGGCGCAGCCCACCGCTGAGCGCTATCTCGTCAGCTTCCCTGAAGGCTCACACGTGAAGTACAGCGGCGCGTTTGCCGATGCGTTTCCTGACGGTCTTCCCGTGGGCATTGGTTCTGGCCTGCTCTTTACGGGCAAGCAGGGCGATGCTCTGACCTTTGCGACCGTGACCGATCGCGGCCCTAACGCCGATGCGCCAAAAATGGGTAAAAACGAAGCCAAAATATTCGTCACGCCGGATTTCGCGCCGCTGCTGATGACCATCCGCGTGCAGAACGGCAAAGCGGAGGCTGTGGATGCCCGCCCGCTGCATGACGATAAAGGCGAGATTAACGGCCTGCCGCTGCAAAGCGGCGTGATTGGCTCCACCAACGAAGTGGCGTTCAGCGATACCCTCAAGATCCTCAAGGGTGACAACCGCGGGCTGGATACGGAAGGCATCACGCCGGACGGCAAGGGCGGCTACTGGCTGTGCGACGAGTATGGCCCGTTCCTGATTAACGTCGACAGCAAAGGGAAGATCCTGGCGATCCACGGCCCGCAGGCGGCGGAAGGCGAGAAATCCATCGCGGGCGGTCTGCCAAATATTATCAAATGGCGCCAGCCGAACCGGGGCTTTGAGGGCCTGACCCGTATGCCGGACGGACGCATTATCGCCGCCGTGCAGAGCACGCTGGACATCGACGGTAAAAGCAAAAAGCAGGCGCTGTTTACGCGTCTGGTGAGCTTCGACCCGGCGACCGGCAAGACCGCGATGTACGGTTACCCGATCGACAGCGCGGCCTACGACAAAAACAGCGACGCCAAAATCGGCGACATTGTCGCGCTTGATGATCAGCACATCCTGCTGATTGAGCAGGGCAGCGATAAAAATGACGGGATGCGCAATCTCATCTACAAGGTGGATCTCAGCAAGGCGAGCGACCTGAGCGCCTTCGACAAGCCGGGCGAGTACCCGGAGTTTGATGATGAGAAAACCCTGGCGCAGCGCGGCATAACGCTTGCGGCAAAAACGCAGGTCGTGGATTTGCGCGCGCTGGGCTGGCAGCAGGAGAAGGCCGAAGGGCTGGCGCTGATCGACAGCAAACGGCTTGCGGTAGCGAACGATAACGACTTTGGCGTGAAGGTGGCGATGCAACACCCGGTCGAGGGCAAGAAGCTCAAGGATTATCGGGTGAACGCGGAGGGCACGCTGACGCTGGATGATAAGCCGGTTGCAACCACGCTCGGCGTGAAGCCGCTGAAGAAGCCGGAATCCGACAGCGAACTGTGGATTGTGACGCTGCCGGAGGCGTTGAAATAAGTTTAGGCACCCCTAACCCTAACCCTCTCCCCACGGGGGAGAGGGGAAGCAGGGCGGTTATTTTTTCAGATCCGCAAACGCCGCGCGAATCTCTTCTTCCGGCAGCTGGATGCCAATAAACACCATCACGCTGTGCGGCGCTTCATCGCCCCACGGTCTGTCCCAGTCGGCGCTGTACAGGCGCTGCACGCCCTGGAACAGCAGGCGGTTCGGTTCGCCGTCGATCCACAGCATCCCCTTGTAGCGCAGCAGCCTGTCGGCAAACGACAGCAGCAGGTTCTCCATCACGCGTGAAACCTCGCTGATATCCACCGGGTAGTCCAGCTCCACCACAATCGACGTCACGTCGTTTTGCTTGTCTGCCATAAAGTGGAAGCGCGGTTTCGCGGTGACGTTCTCTTCCAGCATAAAGCCGTTGGTATTGAACAACTGAGACAGGTCAATATCGCCGTGCGTCACCGTGTAAACCGGGGCGCGGGAGTTGATGCGCGTCAGCCGCTCGCGCAGTTTCTCGCTGTCGCCCGCAACGTCGGTTTTGGTCAGCAGGATGCGGTCGGCGTAGCCCACCTGAGACTGGGCGATGGTGAACTGGTTCATCTGCTCGTCGGCGTGAACCGCGTCGACCAGGGCGATGACGCCGTCCAGCAGGTAGCGCTGGCAGAGGATCTCGTGCGAGAAAAAGGTCTGGATAATCGGGCCGGGGTCGGCCATGCCGGTGCACTCGATCACCAGGCGGTCGAAGTCGATTTCACCGCGTTCGCGGCTGTCGAGCAGGTCCAGCAGGGCGTCTTCCAGCTCGTTAGAACGGGTGCAGCAGATGCAGCCGTTGGTCAGGGTTTTGATCTGCGTGGCGCGATCGCCAATCAGCTGGTCGTCTACGGAGACTTCGCCAAATTCGTTTTCGATGACGGCGATTTTGAAGCCGTGCTGTTCATTCAGGATGTGGCGCAGCAGGGTGGTTTTTCCGGCGCCGAGAAAACCGGTCAGCAGGGTAACGGCAATCGGGGTCATGGTCTCTCCTTTAGCAGCAGCGGACGCCGCCTTCTCCACTTCCGCCGTAGCGCGCTTCCTGACGCTCGCGGAAGAATTCGGTGTAGGTCATGTACGGCTTATTCGGATGGTTGGTCTTCATATGCTCAACGTAGTTGTCATAGTCCGGAATGCCAATCAGCATTTTCGCCGCCTGACCGAGGTATTTTTTTGCTTCGCCTAAGTTACCAAACATTGTGGGTTCCAGACAGGAAAAGCCCGGCGATGTGAGTCCGCTGGGCTTGTGTTCCCCTCACCCCAACCCTCTCCCAAAGGGAGAGGGGGAGGATTGCGGATTAATGGTGTGAAGAAGTTTTCACGCCGCCTTCCGGCACCGGCACGTACGGGGTTTCTTTATCCGTACGACCGTCGGCGTTACGCACCTTCAGCCAGGTCTTGATGCCGTAGAAGATGATGCTGTACACCACCACCAGGAACAGAATGCTCAGACCCGCGTTGGTGTAGTTGTTCACCACGATATGGTTCATGTTGGCAATCTGCTGCGCGGTGAGATCCGCGCCGCCTGCGGCAATCTTCTCTTTGTACTGATTCGCCATGAAGAAGAAGCCTTCCAGCTGCGGGTTGGCGCTGAACAGCTTCAGGCCAAGCGCCCAGGTGGTGCAGAGCAGCAGCCACAGCGCAGGGACCACGGTGACCCAGATGTATTTGGTGCGCTTCATCTTCACGAGGACCACGGTACCCAGCACCAGGGCTACGGCGGCCAGCATCTGGTTAGAGATACCGAACAGCGGCCACAGGCTCTTCACGCCGCCCAGCGGGTCGACCACGCCCTGATACAGCAGGTAACCCCACAGGCCGACGCAGCCAGCGGTACCCAGAATGCCCGCCACCAGCGAGTCGGTTTTCTTCAGGAACGGCACGAAGTTACCCAGAAGATCCTGCAGCATGAAGCGGCCCGCACGGGTACCGGCGTCCAGCGCGGTCAGGATGAACAGCGCTTCGAACAGAATACCGAAGTGGTACCAGAAGCCCATGTCCGCCCACGGCAGCACCTTGTGGAACACGTGTGCGATACCGACGGCCAGCGTAGGCGCACCGCCGGCGCGGTTCAGCACGGACGGTTCACCGATGTCCTTCGCGGTCTGCATGATCTGCTCAGGCGAAATCACGAAGCCCCAGGAGCTAACGGTCGCCGCCGCGTGCGCGCTCGCGTCCTTCAGCTGGGCCATAATCATCGCCGCGTTGTCGCCGCCCATCTCGTGCAGGTTTGGCATGGTAATGCCGAGGCCCGCCGGAGGGGTGTTCATCGCGAAGTACAGGCCCGGTTCGATGATGGACGCGGCAACCAGCGCCATGATCGCCACGAAGGACTCCATCAGCATCGCGCCGTAGCCGATGAGACGCGCGTCTTTCTCGTTCGCCAGCAGCTTAGGCGTGGTGCCGGACGCAATCAGGGCGTGGAAGCCGGAGACCGCACCGCAGGCGATGGTGATGAACAGGAACGGGAACAGGGCGCCTTTCCACAGCGGGCCGGTACCGTCGATGTACTGCGTTACCGCAGGCATTTTCAGATCCGGGTTGATCACCAGGATGCCGATCGCCAGACCGACGATCACGCCGATTTTAAGGAAGGTCGCCAGGTAGTCGCGCGGGGCCAGAATCAGCCAGACCGGCAGCAGCGCGGAGATAAACGCATAGCCAATCAGCGCGAAGGTGATGGTGGTGTCCTTGAAGGTCAGCGCCGGGCCCCAGTACGGGTCGTGCGCAATCACGCCGCCGAAGTAGATGGAAGCTACCAGCAGCACGATACCAATCACCGACACTTCACCCACGCGTCCCGGGCGCAGGAATCGCATGTAGATCCCCATGAACAGCGCAATCGGCACGGTTGAGCAGACGGTGAAGACACCCCACGGGCTTTCGGCCAGCGCTTTCACCACGATCAGGGCCAGCACCGCGAGGATGATGATCATAATCAGGAAGCAGCCGAACAGCGCGATGGTCCCCGGCACGCGGCCCATCTCCTCTTTGACCATCTCACCCAGAGAGGCGCCGTTACGGCGAGAAGAGATAAACAGCACCATAAAGTCCTGCACCGCACCCGCCAGCACCACGCCGGCGAGCAGCCACAGGGTACCCGGCAGGTAGCCCATCTGCGCGGCCAGGACCGGGCCAACCAGCGGGCCCGCACCGGCGATAGCGGCAAAGTGGTGGCCAAACAGCACGTAGCGGTTGGTCGGCACGTAGTTCAGGCCGTCATTGTTAATGACCGCCGGGGTGGCGCGCGTCGGGTCAAGCTTCATGACCTTCTGCGCGATGTACAGGCTGTAGTAGCGATAAGCCACAAGATAGACGGAAACGGACGCGACCACGATCCACAGGGCGCTTACGTGTTCGCCCCGGCGTAATGCGACAACCGCCAGACAGAAAGCGCCGAGGATCCCGAGTAAGGCCCAGGGCACGTGCTTCAGTAGTTTTTTAGTATCCATAGTAAGACCTGGTTTTTTATGTAAAGAAAAAAGGGTCAGGGTTCGTTGTGAGGAGGTATTGATTAATGCTGGAGCGATCGTGCCAGATCCACGCGCGTGTAAAGGACGGTAAATGAATGAGAGGTTGAAAGTGCCAGGTGAACGGTCAAAGGTGGCGACGAGCGGTTCCGGCTCGCCGCCGGTGGGCGAAATTATGTGATTGAGATCACTTGATTAGCCGGGCTACGCTCCACGGCCAGATAGCCTTCCAGCGTCCTGATGAGTTTCTCCTTCAGCCAGCTCGGTTCCAGAATCTGAATATGGGGCAGCCAGTAGAACAGCAGCGGCAGGATCTGGTTCTCGTGGGCCGCCCGGCAGCGCAGCGTGACGCCGTCCTGTTGTTCCTCCAGCAGCTCCTGTTCCGGCAGAAGATCGCGGCGCAGGAAGTAATGTGAAATATTATCCTTGATAAATATTTTCACGGCGAAAGTATCTTCAGACACCCAGGGATCGAGGCTTTTTTCCAGCAGTTCAAGGACATTTTCTTCCGGGGTGAAGGTCGTTTTCTGAATATCAAACCAGCTAAGCTGGCTCAGGGAGAAGGATTTCAGGCGGCTATTTTCGGTGGCTTGTAAATACCATATATTTTTTTTGTTAATGAGTTTATAGGGATTAATCAGACGGGTTTTACCCTTATAAACAATCTGACAAACATTATGGTTTTTAATCGATTTCTCAATCTTTGTTAAATGACGGCGAATATCACGCTGTACCGTGTGTTCGGCTTCATTCGCAAGAATAAGAATATGGTTTTCGTCAACGCGCGCTTCAAGCTTTTGCCAGAATTCCGTATTTCTTTCAGGGAAAAAGCTATCAGCATTCAGGAAGTTAGCAAGGGTGTGATGCAGGCCTTGTCCGCCGGGCGATTGTGCCGAATGGATGAGCCGATATAGCCCGTTACCGGTATGTTCAACAATGGGGGAGAGGGCATTTAAATCCCGGTAAACGGTGCGCTCGGTAATATTAAATTTCTCCATTAGCGCACTGCGGTTTACCACACCGTTTAAATGTAGCTCAAGGAGAATATCGACCAGACGTTCAGCCGAGCGGCTCCGCGTCGTTTTAGCCATAAGGTCATCCTGTATATTAGGTATGCGCTGAATGATGCGGATGCGCTGACGGGTGGCGTCAGTATTCAGTCACAGAAAATTTCTCTTATGGTTATATAACGGCGTGATTTAGCGGAAACCTTAGGATTTTTTGCAGAAAGCCGGGCAGGCCGGATAAAAGGCCAGCGCGGGTGGGGATCAGACGGCGGCTTCCGCCTCCAGCATGACGGGGTGGAAGCGGCGCTTAAAGTAGATCAGGCCGTGTCCCGCGTCGCTCAGGATGATGTTCTTAACTTCAACAAGATAAACCAGATGCGTGCCGATGGTTTGCACCTGGCTAATCTCGCCTTCAAGGCTGGCGAGCGCGCCCTTGAGCACCGGCTGCGCCAGCGGGCCTTTCTGCCAGCAGGAGAGGGCAAAGCGCTCGTCCATTGCCATACCGGTCATCCCGGCGAAGTGGCGCGCCACGATCTCCTGCTCGTGGTTCAGCACGTTCACGCACAGCCGGCCGTTGCCCTGAAAGACCGGGTTCATGGCGCTGCTGGCGTTGATGCACACCATCACCGACGGCGGGGTGTCCGTGACCGAGCAGACGGCGGTGGCGGTGATGCCGCAGCGGCCCGCCTCCCCCTCGGTAGTGACCACATTGACCGCAGCCGACAGGCTGCTCATCGCGTCGCGAAAACGCAGGCGTTGTTCATCTAATTGCATTGCAACCTCCCGCTGCGCTATTTCAGCAGCTTATCCAGCATGTTGATATCGCTGTTGTTGTGCAGGTGCGGCACCGTCCAGCCGTGTTGGTCGTATTCGGACATGCAGCGGTCGACCATCGCCATCATCTTGTCCATGTTGCCGGAGCTTTGCGCCTGGCGCAGGCACTGCAGGCGAATTTCGTCCTGGCTGCCGGAGTAGTTGATCTCATACAGCTCGTGGCGACCGCCAAACTCGCTGCCGATGGCGTCCCACATCAGCTTCAAAATCTTGATGCGTTCGACGTGATCCATGCCGTTGGAGCCGCGCACGTATTTCGCCAGATACTGGTCGATCTGCGGGTTGTTCAGGTCCCGGGCGCTGGAAGGCAGGTAGATCAGCCCGGATGTGACGTTACGTTCGATGATGTTCTTGATCTTCGCGTAGGCCATCGGCGCCATCACGCGGTAGGTTTGCAGCGCGGCGTGATCCGGCAGATACGCCCCGTTGACCCACGGCGTGGCTTCGGAGCACATGGAGTCGCTCAGCGCCCAGAACATGTTGCGCCAGGCCACCACTTCGCCGAGATCCGCCTGTACGCCGCGGAACTCCAGGGTACCGGTGCACTCCAGGGATTTCTTCAGCAGGGCGGTAATGAAGTCGAGCTTCACCGCCAGACGCACGCAGGCCTGCAGCGGATACATGCGGGCGAAACCGCCCTCCATCGTCCAGCGGCGGCAGCGGTCGAAATCGCGGTAGATCAGCACGTTTTCCCACGGGATCAGCACGTTGTCCATCACCAGGATCGCGTCGTTCTCGTCGAAGCGGCTGGAGAGCGGATAGTCGTACGGGGAGCCGGTCGCGCCTGCCACCATCTCGTAGGAGGCGCGGGAGATGAGCTTGACGCCCTCGGCATCCATCGGCGCGACGAACATCAGCGCGAAGTCCGGGTTTTCGCCCATCACCTGCGCGGAGCCGAAGCCGATCATGTTGTAGTGGGTCAGCGCCGAGTTGGTTGCCACCACTTTCGCGCCGCTGACGATAATCCCGGCGTCGGTCTCTTTCTCCAGCTTGATGTAGACGTCTTTTACCTCGTCCGCTGGCTTGTGGCGGTCGATCGGCGGGTTAACGATGGCGTGGTTGAAGTACAGGCCGGTTTCCTGAATGCGGGTGTACCAGTTCCGGGCGTTCTGCTCGAACTGGCCGTAGAACGCCGGGTTGGCGCCCAGCGCGCAGCCGAACGCGGCTTTGTAGTCCGGCGTGCGGCCCATCCAGCCGTAGCTCAGGCGCGACCACTCGGCGATGGCGTCCCGCTGCTGGCGCAGGTCGTCGGCGCTTTTCGCCACGCGGAAGAACTTGTGGGTATAGCCGCCGCTGCCGGTGTCGGTGCCCCAGCACAGGGTGTCCTGCATCTCCGGCTTGTGCAGCGCGTCGTACATCTGCGCGATAGACGCTGCCGCGTTGCGAAACGCCGGATGGGTGGTGACGTCTTTGACGCGCTCGCCGTAGATATAAATCTCACGCCCGTCCTGCAGGCTTTTTAAATACTCTTCGCCGGTTAACGGGCGTTTGGCATCGGCGCGGAACTCTTCAGGCTTCATAGGGACCTCGTATCGGAATGGTGATGTTAAATTTATGTTTTGTTTTTGTTGTTTAATTGAAGCGTGAGAGGGGCGGGACGTGAAGGGACGATTGGGACAACGACGGGTACTTTTCGCGAGAGATCGCAGAGTGTGATTTCCCTCACCCTAACCCTCTCCCAAAGGGAGAGGGGACGATTACTCCCTCTCCCTTTGGGAGAGGGCAGGGGTGAGGGGAACAGGGGAAACCGGTACTTTCTGCGCCCGATACGCGCTGGGCGAGCACCCCACCAGGCGGTTAAAAAAGCGGGCAAAATAGGCCGGATCCTTAAACCCCAGCTGCCAGGCAATCTCGCTGACCGCGCTGTCGGAAAAGAGCAGCAGCCGCCTGGCTTCCCGCAGCTGGCGGTCGAAGATCAGCCGCTTCGGCGGGCGGTTGGCGAAGCGGCGGCAGATATCGGTCAGGCGGGATTCGGTCAGGTGCAGCTCGCTGGCGTATTCCGGCACCGTCCAGTGCTGGTGGTAGTGGGTGTCGATCAGCTGGGTAAAGCGCTGGAACAGCTTCAGCTCGCCGCGCATGCCGCCTGAGGCGTGGTCGTCGAGCTTCGCGTTGCGCAGCAGCAGGGTAAACACCGCCTGGGCCAGCAGGACCAGAGTATGCTCGCGCCCGGGCAGCTGTTCCGTGGACTCACGGGCAATCAGCTGCCAGTAGTGCTTCAGCGCCGCCAGCTCGTCCGGCTTATCCGCCAGCGAGAGGCAGATCCCCGGCAGGCCAAACGCTTCCCGGGTGCCGGGGTAGAGCACCTCCAGCAGCGGCCAGATCAGATCCTCGCGCACCGTCAGCACGTGCCCGTCGCTGTCGGATTCGGTGATAAACGCGTGCGGCACCGACGGCGGCGTGAGCACGAACAGCGGAGCCTGCACCGAGTAGCGGTGATCGTCGAGCTGGAGCTCAATCTGCCCGGTATCGAGAAAGTGCATCTGAAAATACTGGTCGTGACGATGCGCCTGCATGTCGCGGCCAAAAAAGGCCGCCATGCGCGCGAACGACTGGTAGTGCACGTCGTCGGTGCCCAGGCTTTCGTCGTACTCCCTGCTGATATCAATGTTGGCGATAGGGCTCTGGCACACGGTCGTTCCTCTGTTGATCCCGCTGCGTCATCGGAATGCGGGTCAGCACCAGCGCGCCGACCACCAGCAGCCCGGCCACAAACCACAGCCCGGAGCTGAAGCTGCCGGTCGCGTCGCGCAGAATGCCGATCAGCAGCGGGCTGACGGCGGATCCCACGTTGCCGATGGCGTTGATCACCGCCAGCGCCACCGCCCGGGAATGCAGGCTAATGACCCGATCCGGCGTGGTCCAGAATATCGCCATGGCGGTAAACGATCCGGTTGAGGCCATGACGATGCCAAGCAGCTGGATCAGGCTGTGATCGGTGGCGGAGGCCAGCATCCATCCCGCCGCGGCGAACAGGTACGGCAGGATGGTGTGCTTTTTTCGCTCTTTCAGCCTGTCGGAGCGGCGGCTCCACCAGATCATCCCGAGGATAGTGCAGAACTGCGGGATCGCCGCCAGCAGGCCGATGACGATATTGCTGCTCCCGGTGTTAAAGCTCTGCAGGATCTGCGGCGTCCAGATGTTGATGGCGCTCAGCGTGTTGGTCAGGCAGAAGTAGGCGAGGGTGTAGAGCAGCACCGCCGGAGTCAGCACCTCACGGAGCGTCGAGCGCGGCGTGACGGATTGGGCAATAGTGACTTCCTGCTCGCGGGCGATCATCGTTTTCAGCGCCTGCTTTTCGTCCTCATCCAGCCAGGTGGCCTGGTCCGGCGTGTCGTTAAGGTAGAACCAGGTTACCACGCCGAGCACCACCGACGGCAGCCCTTCCAGCAGGAACAGCCACTGCCAGCCCTTCAGGTTCCACAGCCCGTCCATCGCCAGAATGTAGCCGGACAGGATCGAACCGAGCATCATGGTGACCGGCATGGCGATCATAAACAGCGCGTTGGCGCGGGCGCGGTGATAGGCCGGGAACCACCAGGTGAGATAGACCAGGATCCCCGGCAGGAAGCCCGCTTCCGCAATGCCCACCAGCATGCGCAGCACGTAGAGGGTTTCAGGGCTGGTGGCGAATAGGGTGCAGGTGGAGGCGATGCCCCACACCACCATGATCCCGGCGATCCAGCGCCGCGCGCCGATCTTCGCCAGCATGATGTTGCTCGGGATCCCGCACAGCACGTAGGTGACGTAAAACAGCGTCGCGGCCAGGCCAAACATGGTGGAGGTCAGGCCCAGATCTTTACCCATCGTCAGCCCGGCAAAGCCGATGTTGATGCGGTCGAGAAACGAAAAGACAAACAGGATAAAGAGAAAGACGATTAAACGTCGGAACAGCTTGCTAATGGCGCGGTGTTCAACAGCTTTATTATCATGGGTTTGCAGGGTAGAGGTCGTCATGGTGCGCTCCAGATCTTACGTTTAGTAGACGGATTTATTGTTATTAACTGACGTAACCGGGTTTTCGATAAAGCGTGCCGCCAGCGCTTCCGCGCCGCGGGCGAGCAGGGTGGTGTCAACGCCGACGGCGACAAACCGCGCGCCGAGCTCGAGATAGCGTTTTGCCAGCGCCTCGTTGGCCATCAGGATGCCGGGGGCTTTGCCCGCGCTGAGGATCTGCGCGATGGCCTGCTCGATGGCGGCCTGGACCTCCGGGTGCTGCGGATTACCGGCAAAGCCCATGTCGGCGCTGAGATCGGCCGGGCCGATAAACACGCCGTCGACGCCTTCCACGTCGAGGATTTGCGGCAGATTTCTCAGCGCCTCGCGGGTTTCAATCTGCACCAGCACGCACATGGCGTCGTTGGCCTGCTGCAAATAGTCTGGTATGCGGTTCCAGCGCGACGCGCGAGCCAGCGCGCTGCCCACCCCGCGAATGCCCGCAGGCGGGTAGCGGGTGGCACGTACCGCCAGCCGCGCCTCGTCGGCGTTTTGCACCATCGGCACCAGCAGGGTTTGCGCGCCGACGTCCAGCAGCTGTTTGATCTGCACCGGATCGTTCCACGACGGGCGCACCACCGGCTGGCTCGGATAAGGGGCGATGGCCTGCAGCTGGGTCAGGACGGTCTGCACGCTGTTAGGCGCGTGCTCGCCGTCGATCAGCAGCCAGTCGAAGCCTGCCCCCGCCAGCAGCTCGGCGCTGTAGCTGCTGGTCAGCCCCAGCCATAATCCGATTTGCGGACGGCCCGCCTTCAGCGCCGCTTTAAATGCGTTTTGCATGCGTCTCTCCTAAACAAAGCGGCAGCTGATGGAGCCCATGGTGCCGTAGTCGACGTGGAAAGTGTCACCTCTGCTGGCGGGCACCGGGCGGGTAAACGAGCCGCCGAGTATGATCTGCCCCGGCTCAAGCTGCACGTCGTACGGCGCCAGCTTGTTCGCCAGCCACGCCACGCCGTTCGCCGGGTGGTTTAGCACGCCTGCGGCCACGCCGGTCTCCTCGATCACGCCGTTGCGGTAGAGCAGGGCGGAGATCCAGCGCAGGTCCAGCTCGTCGGGCTTAATCGGACGGCCGCCGAGGATCACCCCCGCGTTGGCGGCGTTATCGGAGATGGTGTCGAACACCTTGCGCGGGCGCTGGGTCTCCGGATCAACGTTGTGGCAGCGGGCGTCGATCAGCTCCAGCGCGGGAATGACGTAGTCCGTGGCGTTGTAGACGTCGAAGATCGTGCAGTTCGGGCCGCGCAGCGGTTTTGCCAGCACGAACGCCAGCTCTACTTCGATGCGCGGGACGATAAAGCGATCGACGGGGATATCGCTGCCGTCGTGGAAGAACATGTCGTCCAGCAGCGCGCCGTAGTCCGGCTCGCTAATCTGCGAGCTGGCCTGCATCGCTTTGGAGGTCAGGCCGATCTTGTGGCCCTTCAGCACGCGGCCTTCGGCGATTTTCAGGCTGACCCATTCGCGCTGGACGGCGTAGGCGTCGTCGATGGTGATCGTCGGGTAGTCCAGCGAGATCGCGCGGATCTGCTCCCGGGATTGTTCCGCCTGATGCAGGCGGTGGGCGATCAGGGTATGGGTGTGTTTATCGAGCATGGCGATATCCTGTTTTATGTTTTTTTCTCCCTCTCCCTGAGGGAGAGGGGACAGATCGAGCGGTATTACGTAAACAACGCGTGCACGTTGTTCTGTTTGTAATTGAGCGTCGGGTGCAGCTCGTCGAGCTCGAACGACAGCGCCAGATAGCGGGCGGCCATGAGGTCGGCAAAATGCGCTTTGATAAGCCCAAACAGCATCTCCCCCACGGCTTCCCGGCTCTCCAGGCTGCGCCCGGCACCAATCTTCAGCGTCATATGCACGAACGCGTAATCGTGCCTGCCGTCGGCCATCTGCCAGGTGTCCAGCCAGTGGGCGCGGCTGCGGATGCCGCCGATCGGGAAGATGCCGGTCGCGGCCAGCGCCTCGTTCACTTTGGCGAACAACCCCGGCAGGTCTGCCTGCTCGCGGATGTTGTCGGTACATTCAGCAATAAAGTGCGGCATGATGGCTCCTTACGCGGGCAGCGGGAAAACGGCGTTGACCTGGCCGGTGCCGGAGCTGGCGAACAGCTCGGTGAGAAACTCCACCTTGCCGTCGTATTGGTCCCAGCCGAGCATGCCCAGCAGCATCACCGTGTCGTGCATGTTGCCCTCGCCGTAGCAGTAGTCGGCGTATTCCGGCAGCATGCTGCAAAACTCTTTGAACTGGCCCTCGCGCCACAGCTTCACCACCCGCTCGTCCATCTGGCGGTCGAACTCGCGGGTGTAGCTGTTCATCCCTTCCTCGGCGCGCTGGTCGTCGATAAAGCGGTGCGACAGCGAGCCGCTGGCGAGCACCGCCACGGTGCCGTCGTATTTTTCGATGGCGCTGACGATGGCCTCGCCCAGCCTGCGGCTGTCGGCGAAGTCGTGGACCGTGCAGAACGCCGAGATGGAGACCACCTTGAAGCGTTTATCCGCGTTCATGTAGCGCATCGGCACCAGCGTGCCGTACTCCAGCTTCAGGCTCGGGATGTTGTGCGCCTTGGCGCGCACGCCGAGCTTTACCGCCTCGTCGGCAATCAGCTGGCCCAGCTCCGGGTTGCCGTCGTAGTCGTAGGTCATGTCGCGGATAAAGTGCGGCAGCTCGTTGCTGGTGTAGACGCCCGAAAAATGGTCCGCACAGTTGATGTGGTAGGCGCTGTTTACCAGCCAGTGGGTGTCGAAGACGATAATGGTATCGACGCCCAGCTCGCGGCAGCGCTTGCTGATTTCTTTATGCCCGTCGATGGCCAACTGGCGGCAGCCGTGGTTTTTCCCCGGCAGCTCGGAGAGGTACATCGACGGAACGTGGGTGATTTTTGCCGCTAACGCTAATGTACCCATGGTCAGATCCCCCATTTTGGAATCGGATGGTCGCCCATGGAGATGCAGACGTTCTTCATCTCCGCGAACACCTCGAAGCTGTACTCCCCGCCCTCGCGGCCGGTGCCGGAGGCCTTCACGCCGCCAAACGGCTGGCGCAGGTCGCGCACGTTCTGGGTGTTAACGAACACCATGCCCGCTTCGATATTGCGCGCCAGGCGCAGCACCTTGCTGACGTCCTGGGTCCAGATGTACGACGCCAGGCCGTACTCCACGTCGTTGGCCAGGCGCAGGCCTTCCGCTTCATCCTTAAACGGCAGCAGGCAGGCCACCGGCCCGAAGATCTCCTCCTGCGCCACGCGCATGCGGTTGTCGACGTCCGCCAGCACGGTCGGGCGCAGGAAGTTGCCGCCGCGAAGGTGCGCAGGCAGATCGGCAGGTTTGTCCGGGCCGCCCGCCAGCAGGGTCGCGCCCTCTTCGATGCCGAGGCGGATGTAGCCGGAAACTTTTTCCCAGTGCTGCTGGCTGATGAGCGCGCCAACGTGGGTGTTCGGATCGGTCGGGTCGCCCACGCGCAGGCGGCCGGCGCGCTCGGCAAAGCGCTTCACGAATTCCGGGTAGATGCTCTGCTGGATGAAGATGCGCGAGCCCGCGGTGCAGCGCTCGCCGTTGATGGAGAAGATGGTGAACAGGGCGGCGTCCAGCGCGCGCTCGAGGTCGGCATCCTCAAAAATCAGCACCGGGGATTTGCCGCCCAGCTCCATGGAGTACTTCTTCAGCCCGGCGTTTTTCATGATGTTGCGCCCGGTGGCGGTGCCGCCGGTAAACGACACGGCGCGCACGTCGTGATGGCGCACCAGCGCGTCGCCCGCCGTCGCGCCGTAGCCCTGCACCACGTTCAGCACGCCCGCCGGAATGCCCGCTTCGAGGGCCAGCTCGCCCAGGCGGTCGGCGGTCAGCGGCGAGAGTTCAGACATCTTCAGCACCGCGGTGTTGCCGAGCGCCAGGCACGGCGCGACCTTCCAGGTGGCGGTCATAAACGGCACGTTCCACGGCGACACCAGCGCGCAGACGCCCACCGGCTGCACCAGGGTGTAGTTGAGCATCTTGTCGTCGACCGGGTAGGTTTTGCCGTTCATCTGCTGGCACACCTCGGCGAAGAACTCGAAGTTGTGCGAGGCGCGCGGGATCAGCACGTTTTTGGTCTGGTGGATCGGCAGGCCGGTGTCGGCGGTCTCCATGGCGGCGATCTCCGGAACGTTCTGGTCGATCAGATCGCCCAGACGGCGCATCAGGCGCGCGCGCTCCTTCATCGGCAGGTTAGCCCACTTCGGGAACGCCTCTTTGGCGGCGGCGACGGCCTGATGGATTTCCGCTTCTCCGCCGGAAGCCACTTCAGCCAGCACCTCGCCGGAGGCCGGGTTGGTGGTGTGGAAGTAGTCGCTGCCCGCGACGTTTTTACCGTTGATCCAGTGGTTAATCTTTTTCATTTTGCCGTCTCCTCACTCACAATTCGGTTCACCAGGCGTCCGACGCCCTCCACTTCCACCACCACTTCATCCCCCGGCACCACGTCGGACAGCCCCTTCGGCGTGCCGGTGGCAATCATGTCGCCCGGCTGCAGGGTCATAAAATCGCTCAGATACGCGATCAGGAACGGAATGCTGAAGATCAGATCCGCCGTGGTACCAAGCTGTCGCAGCTCGCCGTTGACGAAGGTGCGCAGGGCGAGGTTGTGCGGGTCGGGAATAGCCTCTTTTGGCACGACGTTTGGGGAAATGGGGGTCAGCCCGTCGCGGCTTTTCACCCGCAGGTTCGGGCGGTAGTAGTTCTCGAGATAGTCGCGGATGGCGTAGTCGTTGCAGACCGTGTAGCCCGCAACATAGTCCATCGCTTCGGCTTCGCTCACCTTGCGCGCGGTTTTGCCGATGACCACAACCAGCTCCGCTTCGTAGTGCATGTACTCGACGTTGTTCGGGCGCACCGAGGTCTGGTTGTCGCCGTTAAAGGTGTTTGGCGCTTTGATAAAGACCAGCGGCTCGGTGGGCGGCCTGAAGTCCAGCTCGCTGGCGTGGTCGGCGTAGTTCAGGCCGAGGGCAAACAGCGTGGCGTGCGGCGGCGTGCGGCGAGCGACAGGGACGTCGCGTTCGTCCACCACCGGGTTTTCCAGCGGCGGAAACCCTTTTGCCAGAATGCGTACCCGGTCTCCGGGGCGGATCTCAACGCGGCTATGCGGGGTGCCGAGCAATATCGCATCGCCGGGATTGAGGGTCGCGAACTCGCTCAGGGCGCTCAGCAGCTCGGCGGCGTTACGCTGCAGATCGGCCGTGTTCCAGTGGTCCGCCTCGCGGCCGTTAATCTCGGTGATGAGGGTCAGGTTGTCCACGTTATCAACGTTGACCAGCTCGCCCAGCGGGCAGAATCCGTCCCGGCATTTGGCCTTGATCGCCGGGCGGTAGAAGCTCTCTTCCGGCAGGCTCACCTCGTTGGCCAGCGCATACCCGGCAATGTACGCCGCCGCGTCCTCCACGCGCACCCTGCTGGCCGTTTTGCCCACCACCAGCGCCACCGTCGCGCCGCTCAGCACCGTTTCCCCCTGCGGGAAGGGAATGGGATCGCCTGCGCGGCTCATGGTGTTATGCGGTTTGATGAACCACACCGCCGTTTTCGGCGGCGTGCTGTAGGGGGCTTTTTCAAACGCCTCAGCCCAGGCGTCGCGCTGGCTTAGATGGTTGAGGGCGACGGCAAAAACGGTACCTTTCATTCACATACTCCTCAGGCCGGATGTCCGGTTTGGATTTCATTAATATGTTAATGATCTGGTTTTATGCTTTTGCTGTTTATTTCGCAATCAGAAGTGAAGGATTTGTGATATGAATAACAATAAATTTACATACTGGTTTTTATATTGATTAAAATCAGCGTGTTAACAAAATTGGCGGGTTTCTGTTAGACTTTTTGGCAGAAAACGTGTTGTTTATAAAAACATCTTTTATGAATTGTTTACTTGTTAATGAAGGGCGGGGAGAGGCTATGCATGATTCATTAACCATCGCGCTGCTACAGGCGCGGGAAGCGGCGATGTCGTACTTCCGACCCATTGTGAAGCGACATAACCTGACCGAGCAGCAGTGGCGGATTGTGCGCGTGCTGGCGGAACATCCGTCGATGGATTTTCACGATCTGGCGTTTCGCACCTGTATTTTGCGCCCCAGCCTGACCGGCATTCTGACGCGCATGGAGCGCGACGGCCTGGTGCTGCGCTTAAAGCCGGTGAACGACCAGCGCAAGCTGTACGTGTCGCTGACCAAAGAGGGCAATGCGCTGTATGAGCACGCCCAGGCGCAGGTGGAAGAGGCGTACCAGCAGATCGAGGCGGAATACACGCCGGAGAAGATGAAACAGCTGACGGCGCTGCTGGAAGAGTTTATTGAACTCGGAAACCGGCATAACGCAGCGCGGGAAGAAGAGTAAAAACCACAAATTCCAGGATGATTTTCGTAAAGTTTTCCCTTTCCAGGCCGAAAATTCTGTATCTGTCTGAGGAAAGAGAAAACATGTTAAACCGTATCAAGATTGTCACCAGCTTAATGCTGGTTTTAGCGATATTTGGCCTTTTACAACTCACATCCGGTGGTCTTTTCTTTAATGCTCTGAAGAATGACAAAGAGAATTTCACCGTCCTACAAACCATTCGCCAGCAGCAGTCCACGCTGAACGGCAGCTGGGTAGCGTTGCTGCAAACCCGTAATACCCTGAACCGCGCGGGTATCCGCTACATGATGGATCAGAGCAATATCGGCAGCGGCGCGACCGTGAACGACTTGATGCAAATCGCGTCTGTGTCTCTGAAGCAGGCGGAAAAGAACTGGGCGGCCTATGAAGCCCTGCCGCGCGATCCGCGTCAAAGCGATGCGGACGCGATGGAGATTAAGCGTAACTATGATATTTACCACGGCGCGCTGGCGGAGCTGATCCAGCTTCTGGGCGCGGGCAAAATTAACGCCTTCTTCGACCAGCCGACCCAGAGTTACCAGGACGGTTTTGAGAAGCAGTACGTGAGCTACCTGCAGCAGAACGACAAGCTCTACCAGACGGCGGTCGAAGACAGCAACAGCTCCTACAGCCAGGCTATCTGGGTGCTGATCGGCGTCCTGATTGCGGTGCTGGTGGTGATTGTGGCCGTCTGGCTGAACATCAAGCAGACGCTGATCTCCCCGCTCAATCGACTGATCGACAATATTCGCCATATCGCCAGCGGCGACCTGGTGAAGCGCATTGAGGTTCAGGGCACTAACGAGATGGGTGAACTGGCCGACTCGCTGCGCCATATGCAGGGCGAGCTGGTGCGTACCGTTGGCGACGTGCGTAACGGCGCGAATGCGATCTACAGCGGCGCGAGCGAAATCGCGATGGGCAACAACGATCTCTCCTCCCGTACTGAACAGCAGGCCGCTTCCCTGGAAGAGACCGCTGCCAGCATGGAGCAGCTGACGGCGACCGTGAAGCAGAACGCCGAGAACGCCCGTCAGGCGAGCCATCTTGCGCTGAGCGCGTCCGAGACCGCGCAGAAGGGCGGCAAAGTGGTGGATAACGTGGTGCAGACCATGCGCGATATCGCCGGCAGTTCGCAGAAGATTGCCGACATTATTAGCGTGATCGACGGGATTGCTTTCCAGACCAACATCCTTGCACTGAACGCGGCGGTAGAAGCGGCGCGCGCGGGCGAGCAGGGTCGTGGTTTTGCGGTGGTGGCAGGTGAAGTGCGTAACCTGGCCCAGCGCAGCGCCCAGGCGGCACGCGAGATCAAGAGCCTGATCGAAGACTCCGTGGGCCGCGTGGAAGTGGGCTCAACGCTGGTAGAAAGCGCCGGTGAAACCATGGGTGAGATCGTGAACGCGGTAACCCGCGTAACGGACATTATGGGTGAGATCGCCTCTGCGTCTGACGAGCAGAGCCGCGGTATCGACCAGGTGGGTCTGGCGGTCGCCGAGATGGATCGCGTGACCCAGCAGAACGCCTCGCTGGTTGAGGAATCAGCCGCGGCGGCGGCCGCACTGGAAGAGCAGGCGAGCCGTCTGACGCAGGCCGTGGCGGTGTTCCGCATTCAGCAGGAGCAGATGAAAGCGCGCGAGTTCGCTGCGGCTAAAGCGGTTTCCGCGCCGGCGATGGCGCGTAAAACGGTTACCGCTGACGCAGGCGATAACTGGGAAACGTTCTAGTCCTGTGCGCGTTGTGCCGGGTGGCGGCTGCGCCTTACCCGGCCTACGGTTCGCGGTTTTGTAGGCCCGGTAAGCGCAGCGCCACCGGGCGGTATTACAGAGGTAGACGCATGGCGCAGCGCGCTTCATACGTGAAACCGTGCGCTGTCTCTTCTTCTCTTTTCTGACGCAGTTCAGGCGTGAGTTCAGTGACGTATTCAAATCCCAGCCGCGCATAGAACGGCGCATTCCACGGGACGTCCCGGAACGTCGTCAAGGTCAGCGCTGTCAGCCCCTTTTTACGAGCATGGTCTGCCACGCGGGCGATAAGCTGCCTGCCGATCCCATTTCCCTGCCGGTCCAGATCAACCGAGAGTTCGACAATAAACAGTGAAGACGGATGCGCTTCGGCGAGGATAAACCCGACGGGGCGGTTATCTGCCAGCGCAAGCCAGCTTAGCCCACGATCGGCGTACGCAAGGTGCTGCTCAGCGGAAATGACCTCCCCATCGGCAAGCCAGGCGAGCGTCGGGTCTTCACGAAAGCGCGCGCCCGCCGCGCGTTCAATGGCGGGCAGGGCGGTAACGTCGCGAGGGGTGGTGGGGCGGATATGAATGTGCATGGCGGCAAGTATAGCCTGAGCCGTCGACATTATTCCGAGCAGATCAGCACCGGTGAGTAAAAATTGCTGATCACCAGCGCGTCTTCCGGCGTGCGCTCTATCGTCAGGAGCCTTTTATTGCCCAGCGTCAGGCCCGCGACGTATTTTTCAAAGACCCCGGGCGGCATGGCGTCGTGGCTAAAACGCTCCACTTTTTGAATGGTAATCTCATACAGTTCGCCCTCTACGTGGCGCCATTTGAACATCTCCTGGCGGGAAACCTCCCAGCTGCGCGGCGCATTCACCACGCTGCCGTTTAGCGTGATGTACCCCGTTTTGTCGGGGTGAAACCGCATAATGATCTCGCCGTCAAAGGTGAAATCGTGGCTGTCGCGCCGGTCGGAAAAGGTCAGGTTTCCGTCGCAGGCCACCGACAGCGGGGGCGTGTGAAAGTACCACGCCAGCGCGGCGCCCAGCATCAGCAGGTTGAAGATGAGGATTAGCCAAACTTTTTTGTGTCTCATATCACCACTCATAATAGTAAAGCGTCCGGCAGGCGCTGGCTTTACCCTGCGTGAGGGAACATTGGGAGAGCACCAGCCGCCCTTCGTGGCCGTAGAAAAGCGTTCTCTGAATGTGCATGTAGAAGATGGAATTTTTCAGGCACGGGAGATGACCGTCCTGCTGGAGCGCTTTGGCCAGCCCGATCGCCCGCTCATGGAACACGTCCGCCAGCGGCGTAAAGGTGTAGACCGGACACGTGCCAATATGGGTTAGCAGGTGGATCTCCCGCTGATGGCCTGTCGGCCTGATTGCCGTTATCCAGATGCACAGCGCTACGACCGCCAGCGTCAGCGCAACGCAGAACAGCACGTCCGGTCGAACGCGCCTTACGGATGTCGCCGTCCTGGCCGCCGGGCATGGCTCCTCCAGCGCGGTGACCGTGACCTCTGCGCTGAGCATAAAGCCCGTTTTAGGCACGGTGACGATAAACAGCGCGTCGGGAAGCAGGCTTGCCAGCAGCTTGCGCAAAATGCTGATGTACTGGTTTAGCGAATTGTTCGACCCCTGCAGCCCGCGGCTGTCCCAGACTTCATGCAGAAGCGTTTCTCGTTCGACCACGTTCCCATGATGCTGCACCAGCAGCTTCATGAGGGTATTGGCCGTGCAGGTGAGGAGCTGCACATCCTCCTCCGGTGCATTGATAAGAGAAAGAGAACCGTCCTCGTCGTTGTAGACGAGGGCGTCAGCAAGCAGGTATTTCATAAGTTGTTGTAATACAGACAGAGATAATGAATGTAAGGACAGGCCTTTCGCCTGATTAAGCAGAGCTGTTGGCTATTTTAGCGCCATTGTTACCGATAACATTGATCCAGGCAGGATTTTGCGCTGTTTAATAAGTCAGCGTAACGATCACGTCATCGCTGAACTCCCCCGTGCCGGTCAGAGGCTGCGCCGGGACGTCGCCGTAGACGGTGTAATTTTGCGTGCCGCCAGCGGGGTGAGTGACCTGCATCGCGTCGCCGCTGCTTTGGTCGCCCCAGCGCTGCGTGGCCCCCGCATCCTGCCAGAGGCCATAGCGCAGGCACTGGCCTCCCTCGTTGCATAGCTGCCGCTGGTTGCCGCTGGCATGATTGCCATTTCCCATCGCGAGCGTGAATGCGGTATCGGCCGGGCAGCGCGTGGTAAGGGTTGCCGTCGAGCGCGTCGGGCGCAGCGTGGCCGTGCTGGTCAGGGTGCCGAAATTAAGCGGGGTGACGCGCTCGATGAAGCATCCCTGGCTGATTTCGGCCTGCGCACTGGTGCCGCCCTGCACCTGTTCACCTTCGGCGGAGCCGTCTGAACAGTTCTGAAGGGCATCCTGACGGGAGGCGCTGTGCCATGCAATCCGCAGATTCATGTTGTAGTTGTAATAGTGGTAGGCCGGAAGCTGGCTTTGCCCTGCGGGTAGGGTGGCGATCAGCGGAAAGGTACCGCTGACGTTGGCGTTGCTTTCCGCGGCCAGGGTCTGCTGAATCAGGTTCCAGCTGCCGGCAGGCCCCAGCTCCTGAGAGCGGGCGACGCCGTTAAGAAGACGAAAAAGCAAGGTGTATTGCTTACCCTCCGGGTCTCCCGGGGAGATCATCTGAAAGGGCGGGGCGTCGATGCTGCTCAGGCAGACGCTGATGTACTCTGTCGTCCCGAGGTTATCCGCCTGGCAGCTAAATTTTACCTCGGTGTTGACGGAGGCGGCATTGCCCGCCGCGACGTTGCCAAAGTTAATGGCGGGCGTGGAGGTGATCCAGCAGGCTGCCGCCATCGCCTTCACGGACAGGACGAGCAGCAATAATAACGGCGCTCTTAGCGACACGGTTGTTCTCCGATATTCTGTATAGATGATGCGGTGCGCGGGGCCGGAAGCGTGACCCGGCACTCCCCCTCACCGGTTTTCACCAGCAGTTCACCCGGCAGGGGCGGGTCCTCAAGCCAGATAAACCCGTCGCGTCCCACGATGGTGGCGCCGCGAGGCGTTGAGACGATGCTGCCCAGCGGGAGCGGCGCGCCGCGGCTGTCGACCAGCCTGGCCTGAACCGTCACGGCGTGATGGATGTTGAAATCGACTTTTACCGCGCTGCCGTTACCCGGTCTGGCATACATGTCGGTGACGGAGGCAATCACATCGGAAGGCAGATCCAGCGGATCGATGGTGACTTTGCTGTTGTGGTAGCGCGGCAGGTCGGTCAGCAGAAGGTATCCCTCCTCATCGGTTTCGCCTGCCGGGCGGTTTTCCAGCATCACCGGCACGTGCCCGATACCGCGCGTTGAGACCAGCGCCAGGCCCTGCTCGCTGTAGCGCAGGGCGTGCAGGCTGTTATCCAGCAGCGTCAGGCTACCTTCGGCTGAGGCATACTGATTGCGCGCGTTAGCGCCCTGCTCCAGCCCAGCGTGCCACTCACCGGCGTGGCCCAGATAGCCTACGTCTGCATACTTTTCCCGGTGTTCGCCAACGCTTTGCCCCAGCTGCCATGACCAGCCGCCGGTCTGGTCGTCTGGCTGGTGGCGATAGTCCATACGCGGCGAATCCTGATTTGCCTGGAGCGAGAGGCTATCCTGCCGCCCCAGCGGGAGCGAGAGCAAAAGCTGAACGTTGCTCGACGCGTCCGTAAACGAGCGGGTATAGCTCAGCGTGGCGGAGAGATGCGCCGGTAACAAAACGGACCACGAGGCGTTGAGATAGCGTTGTTTGTTGCCCTGAATGTCCTGTTCTACCCAGCCCACGCCGGGCGTGCCCAGGTGGGAGAATGAATGGCTCAGCCAGACGCTGTCGCTACGCCTGACGGGCGCGGCACCGCTCATGCGGGCATTGTCGGCGAACGCCGCATCGGTACGCACGGTGCTGGCAGATATACCCGTCCCGCCGCCGTTCCATTGCCAGCCCAGGCCCCACTGCGTTCCCTGGCCGTAGGGACTGTCGCTCACCGCGACGTGCTGGCTGACAATGCCGGCGTCGGGGGATATCAGCCAGTCAACCCCGGTCCCGACGTTGCGCAGTTTGCGCTGCTGCTCCGTATGCAGCGCCAGCGTCAGGTGGTTATTGACCCCATAGCGCCAGCCGGCGTCGAGCAGCGGCGACGCGGCATAGTCGTCGGAACGCTGGGCGTAGTTTTGCCGCATCCAGCCGATATCCAGCGAGCCGCTGCTGAGCCCTTCGGCCAGCATTCCCGGTGCCCCGTACACGTCGAGCTGAACGGTGCGCCGCTGGCCGTTGATGTCGGTAATGACCACCTGCGCCTGCCCGCTTCCGGTGAAGGAGGGCAGGGTATCAAGCATGAATTCTCCCGGCGTGACGCGCTTGCTGCCCTGCTTAAGTCCATCGATGTACAAATCAACCGTTGAAGGCAGAACCGCCGTATCGCTATAGCGGCTACGCGGTTCGGTGTTGAGCTGGGGATCGAGTTCAAAATTTCGCGCCCAGTGCAGGCCGCCAAAGCGAACCTGTCGGCTCCAGCGCGCGCCCGTGGTGATGCTGTCTCCCAGCGCCAGGGTGGTCAGCGAATCGGTGTTGTCCCACTGCCAGCGGGTTTCCAGGCGCGTATGGGTGGGCCGGGCGGCGCTGTTTTCCTCCCCGGCATGGCTTGAAAAGCTGCTGCTGAGCGTCCCGGGCAGCACGCCGGACGCGGTCAGCTGGGTCTGGGCGTTCAGCTGGCGTTTACCCTGCGCATCGCTGGCGTAGAGGGTATAGCCGAGGGTCAACGCGCCGATGGGCCGGGCCTCGGGATAGACGTACTGCGGGGACGATTTATCGAGCGTCAGGTGTTGCTGTCCCCCGAGCGCCTTCGCCTCGGCCATAATCGACACCTGCTGGGCAAGCAGGTCAATATCCACCTTTAGCCCCGGCAGGGCCGTGAGTTCCACCCATCCGCCGCGGTCATCCGGGGCGTGAAGGCCCAGTTTTTTAACGTCGCTGCGGCTCATCCACAGCGCATCGTCCTCCACCCGGCAGGCCCACAGATCCCCTCGCGGGGCGTGATTCACGGTGATGGCCAGCCATTGGACGGTGTCGGCGTGGCCTTCAGTGCGGGCTGACAGCATCAACGGTAGCCAAAGCAGGAGCGCGAGAAGCGAGCGGGCGCAGGGGTATCTGGCTGGCATGATGGTCATCGTTGAGGTAGACGCGCAACGCGCTGAGCGTATGGCGTGATGCTTGCTTAAGTTTCACAAGAGCGGTCTGTCCGGGCAGGACATAGCCCGCCAGGCCTTTAACCGATCCCGCAACCTGCCCACTGGCCGTCAGGGCCTCAAGATGGCTCAGGCGAATATGGCTTTTTCCGCCGTTATAGCAGCGGATTGCCGCCGCGCCGTCTGCCTGTTCACAGCTCAGGGCATCGTGGCCGATGGGGGTATTCTGGTCTCCGGCAATAAACACCGGAATCGAATAGCGCAGCAGGAAGTGCACGCCGTTAGGATTGGCCGCACGGGAAAGCGTGTCCGGCAGCTCGTCAATGACCAGCCGGTAGCTTTGCTCCCGTTCACGGATGTTCGGCTGCATGACGATGATGCGGACCAACTGCTGCTGGCCCGGCGAAAGCGCGGTCATCGCCGGGCTGCTGACGACCTCATCGGTAGCGGTTAAAACGTCCTGACCGTTTTTTTGGGTCCATTCGTACACCCGTATCTGCGCGTGAATGGCCGCTTTTCCACTGTTGGTCAGGGTGACCGCCGTTGCTCTTTGACCGCCATGCAGATCGAGCGTAACGGGCGCCACCTGCAGCGTGGCGGCCAGCGCGTAGCGTGACAGCAGCGCCAGCAGCATAAGCCACAGAATGAAGCAAGGAAGATAGCGACGCACGATCAGTACACCAGGTTTAAGGTGATGTCGTCGCTATAGGCACCCGCCTGCGCGGTCGTCAGGGCACCTGCGTCAATCACGCCATAGAGCGTCTCTTTCTGCTCCTGGCCGTTGCCGGTGTCGGTGAGCCCATCGGTGCTGGTGATTTGCGTCTGTTTGCCTTCATCCGCAAAGAGTTTCCAGGCAATCTTCTGTGCGCCCGTTTCGCCGTTTTCCGGCTTCAGCCAGAAGGTGCCGCTATCACTGCTATCGCTGCTGGTGGCGGAAAGGGTGAACGGGGTACCGTTGGTACAGACGATATCAACCTGCGTGCTGGCCTGGATTTCGCTCGATTCATCCGAGCCATGGCGCGAGAAGTTGAGGTCGTTGGCTTTGAGCGTGCACGACTTCACGACCTCAAGTGAGACGTGCATCGTCGCGCTTGCGGTGCTGTCTGCGGCGATTGCGGCAACAGGAAGCAGGAGAGCGGAACAACATACAGCAGCGGTGATAATTTTCATGATCGTATTTCCTGACGTGAGTAACAGTGCAATTACAAAGCAAATGACCGAGCGTCCAGCAGGCAGAGTTTTCGATGGAAATCCGCCAGGCTGTGACAGCAAAATTTGTTCATCGCGTTACGCTTGTGGGTGTAGATCGTTTTAGGTGACTTATTGAGGATTTTTGCGATGCGGACCGGACTGAATCCTTTGTGCAGCAGCATGCATACCCGCATCTCCTGATACGAGAGCGTGACGGCGTTTTCGAAGGCGAATGTCGTGTCGCTAAAACAGCGGCTCAGCTGCGCAAGAGAGAGGTTATCCGCCACCACTCTGACCCGCTCGTTGCGCAGGCAGGCGTTAACGTCGCAGACCCGCGCGGCATCCGTAAATACCAGCCAGTTCTGCCCGACGTGCGTATCGCGCAGCAGCGTCTGCAGGCGCAGAAGCCCTTGCGGAGTAACGTCATCAATCCAGTGCATCTCCGGGCAGGGGATAACGGCGGCTGAAATCATCGAGCTGAGGCCAAGCCATAAAAACGCATTGCCGCTCAGGACGATAGCCTGATATCCAGCGTTCGGAATGAAGGGCGTCATTTTCTGCCCCACAGATAACCCTGGCCATAGTCGGCCACGCTGGCACGGGCGAGCGCGAAATCACCCGCAGTTTCAATGCCTTCTATCAGTACCTTGCTGGCGACGCGCTTGCACTGGCGGGTGAGATCCAGGAATTTCGCCTGCTCGGTGCGTCCGCTCCAGAAGGTATGCTTGTCAATTTTGACGCCGCAGAAGCGGATCTGGCTGGTCAGGAGATCGGGAAGAATGTCTTCGCAGACGTCGTCAGCCCACACTTCAATCCCCCACTGGTGGAGCGTTGTGATGCATATCCGCAACGCCTGGCTTTGCGTGCCGTTGAGCTGCACCAGCGCGTGGAGATCCGTTATCTCAATAGCAAGCCTCGCCGGGCAGGGTGTCTCTTCTTTGAGCCTGTCGAGGAAGTCCGTTTCCAGCAGTAAATCCGACGTCGCGTTGAGATAAAACTTGTCGCTCTCCTCGCAAAACATGGCATGACGAAGCTGCGCAAAGAAGTGTGCTTTACGCTGCATCAGGGGCATTGAGTCAAAGTAGTCTTCGAGATTGACGTGGGGCTTTGCCGTGGACAATACCTCCCAGGCAATCACATTTTCACTGCGCAGTGCCCGGATGGATTCGAACTTATAGCCGGTTAGCATGATAAAAGTGCGTAACGCTCCGTGGTGATTTCAGGAGCCGCACATTTTATAGATTGGGTTTTTGGCGGGATATTTATAAATTAAAATGGCTTATATAAAGCATTTCCATCTAATTTATAATGATTATATAGAATTATTTATTTTCATAAGTGCCCGGCAGATTGCCGGGCACATGCGCGTTACCCTTGAGTACTGACGATTTTGATTTCGACCATGCCAATCCCGAGCTCGCGCGGTGAATGCCCAAGAATATTCCCTTCATTCGTCGCCTGCGGGTCAGGCGGCACAATCACCAGCGTATTGCTGCGGGATGGGTTTTCAAAATGCAGCGTGTGCGTGGACACGTCGTTTCCAAGCGTCAGGGTCTGCTCCCGATCGCCCACGCGCACCGGTACGGGCTTGTTGGCGTTGGGCCCGTACGCTCTGGCCGTGATCACGAGGTCAAATTGTTCCGGCAGGGGATGGGTGTACTCAATTTTCACCTCGTTGCCCAGCTGCGCGTTGGACCAGCGTCCCCAGGACTCCGGACGCGAGATGCCGCTAAACTGCTTCACCTCTTCGGGCGCGCCGGCCACGTTAAAGATAAAGCTGTCCGCCTTGTAGCGAATATCGTTATCGACGGTTTTCAGCATGTCGACATTGTGCTGATAGCGCGTGGTATCAATGACCGTATCGTTAAACGCGGTTTTGCCTTTCCACTGGGCGCTATCGACGTGCTGCACGGTTTGCTCCCCGCCAAGCTGGCCCTGAGAGACGCACCAGTCGGTAGAAAGCGCCAGCGGCTGCGACCAGAGCTGGCCCATTTTGTAACATCTGTCGACCCAGACGAAATTATCGCGTGGCGCAAAATCGGCCAGCTGATAGCGCAGCGGCGCGGAATACTCGCTTTCCGGCAGCGGCTCAACGCGACCCTCCGACACGCGCACCAGCAGCGGCAGACGGAATTTGCTCCCCGAGAAGGCAATCGTGTTTTTATCCCGATCGACGGTGAAATCCTTCATCTCTTTCGGGAAGTTCCACAGGCGGATGATGTCTGGCTTCCAGCCGAGGATTTTTTCCTTCATGTTGAGGAACACTTCCGACAGGGATTGCCCCGACAGCGTGCTGCGGCCCAGGCCGATAAAGTTGTCACCACCCAGAATGTCGAGCACGGTGGCGCCGTTATCCATGGAGTTGCGTTTGGTGGCGATCGTCTCCTGCTGCGGCTGGTCGCCGCGCAGGACGAAGAACAGGTTGCTGCGATCCTGCTTGTTGAGCTGGTCCCAGGCGCTGTTTTTCATCGCCAGATGGTCAGACGAGACGACGATGACGGTGTTTTTAAACCAGGGCGAGGCTTTGATTTTCTCGACCAGCGCGGCGATATGCTCCTGACTGCAGGTGACGGCGCTGAAAGACTTGTTGTTTTTGCCCTCAATCTCATAGCTTTTGCGCTTGCAGGTGCGCGAGACAAAACCGTCCGGATGGTGGGTATCCACCGTCAGCGCAAAGAGGGAGAAGCGCTTGCCCTCGCGGGAAAGTTCTTCGAATTTCTTCCAGGTTTCGTCGAGTACCGTATCGTCATAAAAGCCCCAGTCGTTGCGGTAGCTCGGATCGGCAACCGTCGTTTTTAACTCTTCTGAGCCATACAGGTGGTCAAAACCGTGGGATTTCAGGAACACGTCTTTTCCGGCGAAGCGCAGATTTGCGCCCTGCACAAAATAGTTTTCGTAGCCGGAGTTTTTCAGGATATCGCCGAGGCAAACGTTTTGGGGGAAGAACGTCGACATCGAGGCGGAGGCGTTACCTTCGAAAGGCGCGAACAGCGGGATGCCGCACTGGGAGGCAACCATCCCGGCAATCGTATAATCCGTACCGGGCAGCTGCATGGTGTGGCTGAAATCGAGCCCTTCATTTTTCAGCGCCCCCAGGTCTGGCGTCAGGTCAGGGAACGCATCGTTATCAAAGTACGTGCGTTCCAGGCTTTCACCGTAGATATAGACCAGATTGAGCTTCGGGTTGGCGATCGTTTTCGACGGCTCTTTATAGTAAGCCGCGAAATCAGGATCGCCGTCGCGAGACTGGGATTTCACCAGCTCGGCGATCTGATGGAACGCCGGACTGGCGTCGACGGAGGCCAGCGCCAGAAATAACGCCAGCAGGCTGTAGCCATGATGATGCGGATGATGGCGACGTCGACGCAGCACCCAGGCCAGCGCGCCAAAAATCGTCACCAGCGCGACGATAAGGCCGATCCCCGGAAGAATGTACTTGCCCACCCCCGCGCCCGTCAGGCTGTTCGTCAGCGTGTAGAGCACCGCATCGTTAATACCGTCACCGGTAAAGTAATCGCTGGCGTATAAGGTAATGTTTAAAATAATAAAAATGCCGAGCACCACCAGCGTGGCGATAAACCACCAGGTGTGACGGCCGGCTTTGGAGGCGTAAACGCCGACGGAAGCCAGAAAAAGGATAAGAGACAAAAATTCAGACAACAGCATATCCTCGTGACGCCAGATGCTTCGCTGGCTAACTGTTTATTTTTTGGGTCATACAATGTAATTGCGATGTCGTTAAGCTGCAATTTTAGTGTCACGAAAGTGTGCTGTTGTTAGGATTTGGTTTAGAAAATCGTTTTTATGAAGACGTGCACATCCTGACAAACGGACGCTGAGACGGTGGCAGGCAGGAAAAACGCTCATTTAGCGCCGCGTTGCAAGACTATCGCATTAAACGCGGCGTGTTGTGGCAGAAAATGGGATGGATCAGGAGAGGAAATTAACGCCTTGTTTCAGCACCAGATCGCAGGCTTTGGTTTTCACCTGTTTTGCCAGAGAGGAGTTGCCGAGGGTGCTCAGGTTAAGCTGCTGGCCGTTTTGCGCGTTAAGCAGGCCCTGAATGCCGTCCATATAGTTGGTGTCCGCTTTCTGCTCCTGGGTATCCAGACCCAGTTTACCCAACACCTGGTTTTTGACGTTTTGCGCGTCGGTCACGGAGGCCAGCTTTTGCTTTGCGCAATATTCCAGAATCCCCGCCGCGTTGTTCATCGTTCCCGCGCTGAGGCTCTGGGAGCTGTTGCCCAGCAGGCCAGTGAGGGAAGAAGCGGAAAGCCCGCCCTGAGAACTGCCGCTCTCTTTGGTCAGCTGGTTTGCTGCACTCGAGAGGGAATCTTGCCACGACGCCGCTTGCGCTGCGCCGGTCACCAGCAGAGCGCCTAAAAAGGTGCTGATTAGAATCTGTTTTTTCATCATGGCTCTCTCAAAAAGGTCCGTTTTGGGCCGAAGGGTTCCAGTATATACCTGTGTCCCGCTGGCGATTCCTGGAACTGTCTTAATACTCTTTGCCGGTAACGCGGCTGCGGTAACTTTCCCAGTCGAAGATGACGTACAGGCTGTTACCCAGCTTCATGCGGTCCATGACGCGTTCCCCCAGTAAGCGGGTCATCTCGTCGATGTTGTGGTTCGTCAGCATGCCGGTGGGACGTTTGGACGAGGAGCGGCGATCGACAATCTGGTTGATGATCACTTTTTCATAGCGGGATTCTGTCTGCACGCCAATCTCGTCGATGACAAGCAGGTCGACATTGCTCAAATCGTTAAGCAGCTGCTCTTCGCTGGTTTCGCGGTTGCTGAAGGTGTCTTTCATCGCGGACATGATATCGGCCACGGTGATGATAAGAACCGATTTACCCCGCAGAAGCAGTTCATTACAGATAGCGGCTGCAAGGTGGTTTTTTCCGGTGCCCGGCTTACCGCTGAAGATGAAGCTGGCGATATTGCCGTCGAATTCGTCCACGTACTGCCGCGCGGCGGCCAGCGCGTTCATCTGCCCCGTGGTCTCAATTTTATAGTTATCGAACGAGCAGTTCTGGTGCAGGGGGCGAATACCGGAGCGGTTAAAGGTGCGCTGCATTTTCATCGCCCGGTTTTCCCGGGCGAGCGCGGCGGCGCGGATCTCGCCTTGCTCCTTTTGCCACGCCAGCAGCTCTTCGCCCGTGGTGAAAGCGGGCTTCACGTTAGCAGGCATCATTTTTTGCAGACGTTTCATCAGGTCGCCGACGTTCTTCATTTCGCACCTCGGAATCCGCTGGGGATCTGTTTATCCGGTTCTGAAAACGCGTTGATATCGCGCTTGGGCTGGCCGTTGTTGCTGGCGCGAGCGATCTGCAGATGTCGCGCGAGCTTTTGCTGCCACTGAATATGGGTGAAGACTTTACCTTCTGCCTGCCACCAGGCGGTGAACGCGGCAAGCTCTTCCGCGGTGGCCGGTTGGGTTAACGCAATGCCCCACAGCGCGGCCTGCCGCTGGAAATCGGCATCCGGCTGCCAGCCCGCGTACAGGGCAAATTTGCCCATCGGTACGGTCGCGGGGAGGTTAACCGGTTCGTCAAAGAACTGGTTGTCCAGCGTGACGTCGCTCGCCGGGCGTGACAGTTGCGCTTCGATCTCCAGAAGCCGTGCCAGACGTTCCGGCGTGATGGCGTAAAACGCCGGCGCGTTGTCGGCAAAAACCGCAACCGTGCCGCCTTCGGCGTGGCTCAATACACCGCGCGGGTCGCGCATAAAGGCATCAATGCCAGCAATGCTGGTGGTCAAAATTCTGGAGGACATAACGCTTACTCTACTGATTACTACGGGCGTGATATGGGCTTATGGTAGCACAGAGAGGGGAAAGGGAAGGAGGGGATTTCCCCGGTGGCGCTGCGCTTACCGGGGCTATGGTAGTAGGCCTGATAAGCGCAGCGCCATCAGGCAGTTATCACGCGATGATGTTCAGCGTCACGTCGATGTTGCCGCGGGTCGCGTTAGAGTACGGGCAAACAATGTGCGCCGCGTCCACCAGCTTTTTGGCTTCCGCTGGATCCATACCTTCCACGTGGATGTTCAGTTTTGCTTCGATACCAAAGCCCGTCGGCAGCGGGCCAATACCCACTTCACCTTCGATAAAGGCCTCTTTTGGCAGGGTAAATTTGTCGCGCGCGGCCACAAACTTCATCGCGCCCAGGAAGCAGGCAGAGTAGCCCGCAGCAAACAACTGCTCAGGGTTCGTCACTTCGCCGCCCATGCCGCCCATCTCTTTTGGCACGCCCAGCTTTACGTCCAGTACGCCGTCGGAGGAGGTGGCGCGACCGTCACGGCCACCGGTTGCTTTGGCTTTGGCGGTATAAACGACTTTTTCTAAAGACATGGCAGGTTCCTCATTTTGATTTGTGTGTGCTATTAAATAGCGTGCGATATATATGGGTGATAATCACGCGTAAAGTATAGCTTTACGCGCGGTGTAGCTGTTGTCGCAAAAGTTCGAGCTGCTGTTTAAGCGACAGCAGGGTGTCGGTATCACACTGCGCGGCGCAACCCACCGCCTGGGGGATACCCAATGCCTGCTGCTGAAGCTCACGTCCCGCGTCAGTCAGGGTGACGGCGACCTGGCGTTCGTCTTTGCGAGAACGGTGGCGGTTGATGAGCCCGGCGCTTTCCAGCCGCTTCAGGAGGGGCGTCAGGGTCGCAGAGTCCAGAAACAGCCGTTCACCGATGTCCGAGACCGTCATATCATCCTGCTCCCACAGCACGAGCATCACCAGATATTGCGGGTAGGTCAGGTTCAGCGGCGCCAGCAGTTGCCGGTACAGCTTGTTAAGCGCCAGGTTTGCCGAATAGAGGGCAAAGCAGAGCTGGTTATCCAGCTTGAGCGCAGCGGTTGCGTCGTTCGTTTTCGCGTTCATGAAATGAATATAGATAGTGCACGATATAATTGCAAGCAATTTTATGGGCAGGTATAACGGAGCGCGACCTGAACGGCCATTTTGCGGTAGTGCTGGCGCTGGGCCTGTTCGTCCGCACCGTCTTCAAACAGGAGCGTGAAGGTGTAGCTGTTGGCCACGTAGTGAAAGCTGAAGCTGCTGATCAGGCGGTGAAGATCGCGGGCGTCAACCGTCTGGCTGAAGAGCTGTTTTTCTTTCCCTCGGTGAAGGATACCCTCCAGCAGGTCGAGCGCGCTGCGGTTGACCTGGCGAAGATAGCTCGACTGCTGCATGAAGCGGCCGCGCTGCATGTTTTCCATGCAGATAATACGGATGTAGTCAGGGTGGTCCGCATGATAGTCAAACGTGGTTTCGACCAGGTTGACCAGCGCTTCGACGGGCGGCATTCCCGCCAGGCTTAGCGCTTTTTCACTGGCGCGAATTTGTGTGTAAACATGTTCCAGAACCAGAAGATAGAGATTCTCTTTGTTCTTGAAATGGTAAACCACCATGCGTTTGGTGGTACCCGCTTTTTCCGCGATCTGCTCCATGCGGGCACCGTTTAATCCATACTCGGCAAAAAGCGCGATGGCGCTCTGAAAAATTTTCTCTTTCAGGCTGGATTCTTCACCGTGCTCAGGGTGTTCGCTGCCAGGGTTAGCCACATCCTTTCCTTATTTTGACCAAACGGAACAGAAAGATTATCTCCATGGCGGCGAAATAACACAAATATCAAACGCGCGGGCGTTTGCGGTACAGCCACAGTCCGGGAATCGATAGCCCGATAGAGAGCGCGCCGACGATGGACGACGCCTTAAGAAAGTTGCTCAGAAGGAGGATCATCTGAGGCTCGGTGTAGCCAAAATGGCTGATTTTCACTGCGGAAATCATCGCCGTGTAGGCAGAAATGCCCGGGAACATCGGGATAACGGCGGCAACGGTGAACACTTTCGGGTGCGCAAGATACCAGCGCGACCACTGGATGCCGATACTGCCGACCAGCATGGAGGCCATGAACGTTGACCATTCGATGTTAAAACCCGCGGTCATCATCACCATCCGCGAGCCATGGCCAATCGCACCCAGCAGCGCACACCACGGCAGCGCGCGTTGCGGGACGTTAAACACCATCGCAAAGCCGACGGCAGGAATGGCGGCCAGAAGCATGTCCTGCGCCAGCGCCAGCAAAAAGTCGATCACGCCCATCCGCGTAGCCCCCAGAGTGTCATAGCCATGACGACGCCGATGCAGGTCGCCAGCGTCAGCAGGCTGGCGATAGCCCAGCGTGCCAGACCGGTATTGATGTGCCCTTTAAACATGTCGGCGACGGCGTTAATCAGCGGAAAGCCCGGGACCAGCAGCAGCACGCTGGCGGCCATGGCAATCGTCGGGGTATTGGCAAACTGCGGCAGGCGCAGCAGCAGGCCGGAAACCGTGGTGGCAACAAACGCGGTAATGCAGAAGTTAATTTGCGGGTGCATCTGCCGGTGCGTCAGCAGCTGGCGAACGTACATGGCGATACTGCTGGCGAAAAAGGTGACGATTGCACCATCCCAGCCGCCTTTATTGAGCTTGCAAAAGCAGGCGCAAGAGAGCCCCACCATCAACACGACGAGCCAGCGCGGATAACGTAATGGCTTGATCTGGTTGAACCGTTTTTCAATTTCATGGAGATCGAGAAGCTTATGTTCAGCCAGGATGACGATGTGCTGC
This sequence comes from Enterobacter cloacae complex sp. ECC445, assembly GCF_021892025.1. Taxonomy (NCBI): domain Bacteria; kingdom Pseudomonadati; phylum Pseudomonadota; class Gammaproteobacteria; order Enterobacterales; family Enterobacteriaceae; genus Enterobacter; species Enterobacter cloacae complex sp. ECC445. The sequence continues at coordinate 76,743 of NZ_JAKLRZ010000008.1, forward strand.
ACTTCGGTTACGACGTGCATGTTAATGCCGCGGTCATGGTTTTTGCGGGTGGAGGTCAGGCACTGGCCGTCCTTGATCGTGGTCAGCACAATGGCGTTGGATGAGATCGCGCTTTCAACGCTATCCATACCCAGCGCCCGTCCCAGCCGGGTGGAAAGCTCCTCCACCAGCGCGCTTTCCGCGCCGTGCTGGAGCAGAAAAAGACCGCACTGAATACATAGCCGCGTGATAGCACGCTGCGTTGACCGATCTGCCTGCATGTATTGTCCCGAAGAGATGGAAAGTTGCCGGTTGAACCATAGTGATTACTTTTAGCACAAAGTGCCGTGTCTCTTGCTCTGGGCCAGATCAAGGTTTATGCAAACAGTTTCAGCCCGTGTCGCGAACGAGAGTGGGGGGTAATTTATTAATACGGTGAATTATTAATATGGAAATATAGAATATTTGTATTTAGTTATTCTAATTTTATATTGTCGTTATTTTAACGGCTTCGCAATTAAATTTATTTGCGCTTTATGAGATATTACCGATGTCTTAGGCGTTTCTTAAACTAAGAACATATCTCATCTTCTGCTTGTATTATCAGTTTTACACTCAGGGACGAAAAAACTCATAAATTGATACGTTTTAACGTTACACATCAAATGAAGAATGGACACGGAGGGTCTATGTTGTCATTGCATGGCAAGCATTGCGTTGTCATTAGCCGAATACCCGTGATGCAAAACGGGTTAGGGGGCGTGATGGCACGCCATTTCCCGGATTTTGAATTGACCTATTGCCGCTCACTGCAGGAGCTGACGCTGCTCCAGCTACGCCGCGCAGATGTCATTATTGCTGATGTTTCAGGTGAATACAGGAATCCTCGGGGCACACTCGAAGAGTATTACGGTTTATTGAATCAATACCGGGATATTCACTGGATCTTTTTAGTTTCGCGGCCGCTTTATCCTATCGCGGTTGAGCTGCTTATGCGCCCGGAAAGCACGTTGCTTTCTGATATGGAGCCTATTGAAGGCGTGGTTAACGCTATTCGTGCAGGTAGCGAGCGGGCAGAGCGCATAAGCCAGACGTTATTAACGCCGGAACCTCAAAGTACGGAGGATGAAGACGAACACATTATCGCGCTCACGCACTCCGAACGTAAGGTACTGCGTCTGTTAGGTAAAGGATGGGGGATTAACCAAATCGCCACCCTGCTCAAGAAGAGCAATAAAACCATCAGTGCGCAGAAAAACAGTGCGATGCGACGGCTGTCTTTACGCAGTAATGCCGATATGTACGCCTGGATCAACAGTACGCAGGGAATGAGAGAGCTGAGTTTGATGTCAGCCTATGGAGAGTTCGAGGAATGGAAAAAACCGATTCAACAAGACATATCGCCATCGTCGAAAATTGCACGATGAGTGCCGTTGGGTTACAGCATCTTTTTGCGATGCCCAACCTGAATCATTACCAGCTGCATCTGTTTAGCGAATTTGACAGTTTTAAGAAAGCACTTCAGCACGTCAATTTTTTCTCGCTGATCTATTCGCTTTCCGATGCGCGAGAGGAACGTCGTAACTGTCTGGCGCACCTGCGGGACCTCGCGTTTACGCATGGTCATATCCAGCGCATTATTCTGGTCGCGGATGAGACGGAAGCGCGCTTAATTAGTCATCTTTCGCCGTCACGCCTGCACGGAGTGGTCAGTAAATCGCTGACGCTTGAGCACCTGCAGCAGGAGCTCATGGTATTGCTGAGCGAAACGCAGCGCATTAATGACAATATGATGAATCACTGGTATCGGAGTCAAAACAGAATGTTAAGCCCAACGGAACGGGCAATATTGCGTTATATGTCATGCGGCTATTCCATTCCTCAAATTGCGGCACAGCTTGAGCGTAATATTAAGACCATCCGGGCGCATAAGTTTAATGCGATGGTGAAGCTGGGAGTGAATTCTGATGTGGGGCTGCTCGATGCGGCGGATATTATTACTCACCTTCCGGCAAGAGAACCGCGAGGTTCGGTACTCAGCAAGCCGACTTTTTTATAAATGGCCTGTGACGCGCCAGAAGGCTCTGGCGCGTCAATCAGATGCAAACATCCACCCACTTTGCGGAGGTCAGTTCCGCCATTCTGTCGGGTGAAATACGCACGGCACTATGAATGGCCCCTGCCGCGGGAAGAACTTCGGCGTACTCCTTTAAAGAGATATCGCAGTAAACCGCGAGCGGGTTTTCCAGTCCGAACGGGCACACGCCGCCAACGGGATGACCGGTGATGGTCACCACTTCATCACTGCTGAGCATGCGCGCTTTTGCACCAAACGTGTCTTTCAGCTTTTTGTTATCCAGGCGCGCATCGCCTTTCGCCACCACCAGGATCACCTCATTTTTCACCTTTAGTGACAGGGTCTTAGCGATTTGTCCCGGCTCAACGCGATGGGCGGCAGCAGCCAACGCAACGGTAGCGGTACTCTGGCTAAGTTCAATGACGTCTATATCCGGCGCGTTGTCGGCAAAAAACTGCTGTACAGACTGCAAACTCATTGTTTCCTCCTGACAAATATCCTGCGTAATCTGTCATAAGAATTTATGCTCTGTAAATATCTCTTCGGTAACAAATATCCTGAACGGCTGATTTCTGGATCCTCTTCACAATCACGGAAACCGGTTACAGTAACCGGTTGCAGAGCGTGATGCGTCGATTAATACTGAGTACGTAACGTCCCCTGTATCCAATAATAAGAGCAAATTATGAAACCATTTCGTCTGAGCAGTACCACTGGTACACAAGCCAGCAAGGTTGTGAAGCTGATTTATGGAACAACGTGCGGCGCGAACGTGCCCGTAACAAATATTTGACAGGAGTGCTGCCATGTCTGCCAACCATGCTGCGTTTAACCTGATATTCCGTTTCGTAGAAAATTACGTCAGCCCGATCGCCGGGCGGATCTCCTCCCAGCGTCATGTCATGGCTATTCGCGACGGATTCATCTCCGCGATGCCGTTTATGATCGTGGGTTCATTCTTGTTAGTGTTCGCTTACCCACCTTTTTCACCTGATACGACCTGGGGGTTCGCCCGCGCCTGGCTGGATATGGCGAAGCAGTTTGAAGGCCAGATCCTGACGCCGTTTGATATGACGATGGGCATTATGTCCATCTATATCTGTGCGGCCATTGCCTATAACCTGGGCAAGCACTATGTTAAATCGCACCAGCTAGACCCGTTTATGTGCGCCATGCTGTCGCTGATGGCGTTTCTGCTGGTCGCTGCCCCGAAAACCAAAGGCACGCTTCCTGTCGATAGCCTGGGGGGGACGGGTATTTTTACCGCGATTCTGGTGGCGATCTACTGCGTTGAGATGATGCGTTTCCTCAAGGCGCATAACATCGGTATTCGTCTGCCGGACCAGGTCCCTCCGATGATCAAAAACTCTTTTGATCTGCTGATTCCGGTGCTGGTGGTGGTGTTGACGCTCTATCCTCTGAGTCTGTTCATTCAGTCTCAGTTTGGCATGCTGATCCCGCAGGCCATTATGTCGGTCTTTAAACCTCTTGTTTCCGCTGCGGATTCCCTGCCTGCGATCCTGCTGGCCGTGTTGATTGGCCATCTGCTGTGGTTCGCCGGGATCCACGGCGCAGCCATCGTCTCCGGGATGCTGCAGATGTTCTGGCTGACTAACCTGGGCGCTAACCAGACCGCGCTGGCCGCCAGCCAGCCTCTGCCGCATATTTTTATGGAGGCGTTCTGGACGTTCTTTATCGTGATTGGCGGGTCGGGCGCGACGATGGGGCTGGTGATTTGCTATCTGCGCAGCCGTTCCGCACATTTACGCTCTATTGGGCGTTTGAGCGTGGTGCCCAGCTTCTTTAACATCAACGAACCCGTCATTTTCGGTACGCCGATTGTGATGAACCCGGTGTTCTTTATTCCGTTCCTGCTGGCACCGATGGTTAATGCCGTGCTGGCCTGGGCGGCGATGACGTTTGATCTGATTGGCCGCGTCATCTCTGTCGTTCCCTGGACCGCACCGGCGCCAATAGGCGCAGCGTGGGCCCTGGGCTGGGATTTCCGCGCGGCTATTCTGGTTGTGGTGCTGGCCTGCGTATCGGCCATCATCTACTACCCGTTCTTCAAAGTGTACGAGAAGCAGCTGCTGGAGCAGGAAGCGGAAGAAGCGCAGCGTAACGCGGAAGAGGACAATCAGCAGGTAGCTTAGATAAAAACAAAACGGCAACGCACGTTGCCGTTCTTAGTGTTTATTCCCTCTCCCCGTGGGAGAGGGTCAGGGTGAGGGCATCAGGCCGGGCCCGTTTTTGTAGGCCCGGTAAGCGTCGCGCCACCGGGCAATTCACCGCACTACTTCAGCGTGCAATCCCCGCACTGCTTAACGTCCGGCAGGCGATAGCGCTGGCAGCAGGTGCGGCGAACCAGAAGCCCGTCACGGAGCACAACGGTACGGAATAAAGGGTTGTCACGGCCATCGGAAAGCTGTTTTGCAAAGAAACAGGACTGACGCAGGGCATCCACATTCTCATCACCGAGCAGCGGCTTCATTTCCGTTAAATACCAGTGGATTAAATAGCCCGTATTGCTCCAGATAAGCTTCCCATTAATCTCTCCTGTCGCTTCCAGCGCTTCCACCACCGGGATCAGAGTATGAGTGATGAGCTGCTCCATACGTTCCTGAGCCGTCAGGCGTTCACCGTTCTGATCTTCGTGGAGATCGATCCAGAAACAGGCCGCGCGCCCGGTTTCGTGAAACTCGACGTGGAAATTATCCGGCGAGAGTTCCAGCATGCTCTTTTGCGTGAGTAACGCCAGCATGAGGGGCGGCACCATCAGCCCGATATACCACTGCGCCCAGAGAGAGAGCAGTGGTTTATTTTCCCGCGTCAGGGTGGGCTGATTGCGATAGATATGGTCGGAATAGGCGGCCAGCAGCGACTGCAGTTTTGACGGCTGTCGCCATTCCGAGAGCGTCATGGCGTGGGCGGGGGGCGCTTCATCAAGCCGGATAAAGTCCAGCAGGTGGGCGCGCGTTTCCGCAATCTTATCCCGTATGGCATCCGCAAGCGAAGCATTCCCGCTGGTGAGGGGCGCTCGCCAGAGAAGGGGTTCGACGATGTGTGCGGTATGCGTGGCCATAGTATAGATAGAAATCTAAATGATAATGATTGCCAATCCTAACTATTGCTCATACCAATGGCAAGACTTTTGTCCCGGTGTCATCGCCGTGATGTTTACGCCGTCTGCAACTCTTCACTCAACAGAATGTTATTGCGCCCCATATGCTTTGCTTCGTAAAGCGCTTTGTCCGCTTTTTCCAGCGCGCTTTCCACGTCTTCATCCCCGAAGATGGCAATGCCAATGCTGATGGTGACGTTTGTCGCGACGCTTTCGTTAAACAGATGCGGGATTTTCAAATCATAGACTTTCTGACGGATCCGCTCGGCCGTCTGGCGGGCGTGTTCGAGTGAAATGTTGGTCAGCAGCACCATAAACTCTTCCCCACCAAAACGCGCCACAATATCGCGAGAACGCACGGCGTCGCGGATTGCCGCAGAGACGCGCTTCAGCGCCTGGTCGCCCATCATATGGCCATAATGGTCGTTATAGGCTTTGAAGTGGTCGATATCCATCAGCAGAACAAAGTGCTCGCCATTTTCTACCGTGGGCAGATTCTCCAGACGGCTTTGCAGACCGCGACGATTATAGAGCCCGGTAAGCGGGTCCATCATGCTGAGATCGGTAAGGGTTTCTCGTTCTTCCAGAAGGCGAGAGAGCAGCTCCTGAGCGAAACGGTCGTTGCGTCTTTGCAAAATGTTATGAATAGCAATTGCCACCACAGGAAGTGCGAAAGAATAGGTCATTCTCAGCCATATATCGTGATCGCTTAGCCACAGGCAGACAATAAAGGTGGGCAAGGAGTGCAGCGTAAATGCTTTGATATTACTGGCGAATGCCAGCGTTCCGATAAAAAGCACCGTTAATAGGGCGATTAACAAATACGTCGCATGGTCGTGGGTAATTAAGGCGAATTTAGACACAATTTGCCAGGCCCACAAAATACCGAAGATCGCTGAAACGACAGGAATATTTATTCTCCGCGCCTTCTTTCTCCAGTGCCAGACGAACAGCCCGGTGCTAATGCAGAAAATAGCAATAAGAGGGGCGGAGAACAGGCGAACAGAATTGAGCGGGTTTGTTACCGAGAACACTGCCGAGGTTGCGTTCAGAAATAAAAACAAACGTAACGACAATTGATATTTTCTGTGAACCAAAGACCGCCAGGATTGTGATGTCATAGTCGTGCGTTTTTATTAAAATTTAATTAAAACAAATAAGTAGGTGTTGTTTCGCAATAAAAAATGCAAAAAACTACAAAAAGTAATTATCAGAAAATCTTTAGATGGTGTTAACAGGTGTGCAATTTATCACCTTCGGCAATTCCTGTCATTACGGGAAAGGTAAAGGTCGAGGGATTTTGATTCATTCAGCTGACAAATGATAATGTCTGTCATATGATATTGGTTATCATTATCACTGTAAGAGGGCGGATCATGTTGAACAGGGCGCTGGGAAGTGGTTGGGGTGTATTGCTACCGGGTGCCATCCTCGGCGGTTTGATGTTTGCCGATCTCTCTCTTGAAACCTGGAAAGCGATCATTGTTGCAGGACTGTTAGTTACGTCAGGCATGATCTGGCATAAGCAATTACGCCACTTTGTGTTACTGCCATCTTGTGTAGCACTGGTCAGTGGAATTCTGGTGATACTGATGAGTTTGAAATAACAGGGAAAACGAGAGGAACATCAGAGGGGATGTAAGATAATTGGTGCGAGGGGGGGGACTCGAACCCCCACATCCTAAGGACACTAACACCTGAAGCTAGCGCGTCTACCAATTCCGCCACCTTCGCACAGTCATCTTACTCTTTACATCATTACTCTATTGATATCGCCTCGTTGGTGCGAGGGGGGGGACTCGAACCCCCACATCCGTAAGGACACTAACACCTGAAGCTAGCGCGTCTACCAATTCCGCCACCTTCGCATACCATCGATACTGTAAAAGTATCGTAACCACGGAGGCGCATTCTAGATGTTTTCAGCTTTACGTCAACAGAAAAGTGCGCGTGATGCCTTGATTGATGCAAAAATGGCCGATGGACGCGCCGTGTATAGCCGGATGGCGCTTTCGCATATCCGGCCTACAGGGGCGGCGATTACTTTTTGGCCTGACGCGTCATCACGGTGCGGTAGACCTTAAAGCGGCCGGTCTGGGCGATGACTTCGTGGAAGCCAAAGGTTTCGTCCAGTACTTTCGGGTATGCCAGGAAGGCGTTGGCGACAATACGCAGCTCGCCGCCGCTGTTAAGGTGACGGACTGCGCCACGGATCAGCGTTTGTGCCGCTTCCAGGCTGGTCTCCATACCGTCGTGGAACGGCGGGTTAGAGATGATCATGTCGAAGCGACCGGTGATGTCAGAGAAGACGTTGCTGGCAATAACCTCACCTTCAATGCCGTTTGCGGCAAGCGTTGCGCGGCTGGCCTCTACCGCCGGGGCGCTTACGTCACACAGGGTTAAGCGCACTTTTGGAGAATGGCTGGCGAGCACGGTAGAGAGCACGCCCGCACCGCAGCCCACGTCCAGCACTTTGCCTTTGGTGTGAGGCGTCAGGGTAGAAAGCAGCAGCTTGCTGCCCGTATCCAGCGCGTCACGGCTGAACACGCCCGGCAGCGTTTTGATGGTCAGACCGTCAAGCTGGTATTCGTCCCAGTATGCCTGCGCATCAAACGTTGTCTGTTTTTCCAGACGGCCATGGTACAGGCCACAGCGGCGAGCGCTGTCGACCTTATTCAGCGGCGCGTACCCTTCCAGCATCTGTTCCGCGCTACGCACGCCGCTGCGGTTCTCGCCTACCACGAAAATATCGCAGCCGACCGGCAGCAGGGAGAGCAGGTTCATCAGCTGGAACTGGGCTTCCGGTTTATTCTTCGGCCAGTAGTAGATCAGCGTATCGCAGTCGGCGATATCGCTCTGCTCCGCCACCAGGCTAAAGCGCGCGCGCTCGCCCATCTGGCGGCTCAGCACCTGCCAGTGGTGGTAGTATTGGGTGTGGGCACGGCTTTCAGCACAGTCGAAACGCGCGGGCAGGTCATCCTGCATATCTCCGGCAAACAGAATACGGCTCTCTTCGAAATCATCACTGTGACGCAGCAAGACTTCACTTGCCGGGGTAAATGCAGACATGAATTGTTCCTCAATAAACTCAGGCGGGGATTATAGTAGGTAGATGGCGCAGTTTCGACACATTTGCTATATTTGCGCGCCTGAGAGACAGGAGTTTCCCTATGACATCCCGACGAGACTGGCAGTTGCAGCAGCTGGGCATTACCCAGTGGGCTTTGCGTCGCCCGACGGCGTTGCAGGGCGAAATCGCCATCTCCATCCCGGCGCACGTTCGCCTGGTGATGGTGGCGGAAGAACTGCCTGCCCTGAATGACCCCCTGATCGATGATGTCCTTCGCAGCCTGAAGATGACCGCCGACCAGGTTTTACCGCTGACGCCAGAGCGTGTCGCGATGCTTCCTCCTGATAGCCGCTGTAACAGCTGGCGTATCGGAGAGACAAACGAGATCCCCCTCAAGGGGAGCCAGATCTGCTCGCCAGCGCTGGACGAACTGAAGGCCAACCCAAAAGCGCGCAGCGCGCTATGGCAACAAATCTGCGAATATGAACACGATTTCTTCCCTCACGACGCCTGACCTGACCGCCGCGTTCGCGATTGAAACACGCGCCCACGCGTTTCCGTGGAGCGAAAAAACCTTCGCCAGCAATCAGGGCGAACGGTATCTGAACTACCGTCTGGACGTTGACGGCACCATGGCCGCCTTCGCCATCACGCAGGTTGTTCTTGATGAGGCGACGCTGTTTAATATCGCGGTTGATCCCGCGTTCCAGCGCCGTGGGCTGGGAAGAGAACTGCTCGAGCACCTCATTCGTGAGCTCGAAACCCGTGACGTTTTCACCCTGTGGCTGGAGGTGCGCGCGTCGAATGTCGCCGCCATCGCGCTCTATGAAAGCTTAGGCTTTAACGAGGCGACAATCCGCTGTAACTACTACCCCACCGCAGAGGGACGTGAAGACGCCATCATAATGGCTCTGCCGATTGGATAATAAAGATAAGGTTGTAACGATGAAATGGGACTGGATTTTCTTTGATGCCGACGAAACGCTGTTTACGTTCGACGCGTTCGGCGGGCTACAGCGGATGTTTCTCGACTATAGCGTGACCTTCACCGCTGAAGATTTTCAGGACTATCAGGCGGTCAACAAGCCGCTGTGGGTGGATTACCAGAACGGTGCCATCACCGCGTTACAGCTTCAGCACCAGCGCTTTGACGTCTGGGCGGAACGGTTAAAGGTGAGTCCGGGGACGCTGAACGAGGCGTTCCTGAACGCGATGGCCGATATCTGTGCGCCACTGCCGGGCGCGGTCTCCCTGCTGAATGCGTTGAAAGGCAAGGTGAAACTGGGGATCATCACCAACGGTTTTACCGCCCTGCAGCAGATCCGCCTCGAGCGCACCGGCCTGCGCGATCATTTTGACGCGCTGGTGATCTCGGAAGAGGTTGGCGTGCCGAAGCCGGATCCGCGAATTTTCGACTACGCGCTGGCGCAGGCCGGCCATCCCGACCGCGATCGCGTCCTGATGGTGGGGGATACGGCAGAGTCAGATATTCTGGGCGGCATGAAGGCCGGCCTGTCAACCGTGTGGCTTAATGCCCATGGCCGCGAGAAGCCTGAAGGCATCGAGCCGACCTGGACCGTGACGTCGTTGAACGAACTGGAGCAACTCCTGTGTAAACAATGATTGCCTGCCCCCCATTGATGGGTAAAATAGCCGCAATTTTGTATTCCATGATGCGTGGCGTGCTGCCGCGCTTATAAAAGAAGATTTAATTATGACGTTGTCTCCTTATCTGCAAGAGGTGGCCAAGCGCCGCACTTTTGCCATTATCTCGCACCCGGATGCCGGTAAAACGACCATCACCGAGAAGGTGCTGCTGTTCGGACAGGCGATCCAGACTGCGGGTACCGTAAAAGGCCGTGGCTCCAGCCAGCATGCAAAATCTGACTGGATGGAAATGGAAAAGCAGCGTGGTATTTCGATTACCACCTCCGTGATGCAGTTCCCGTATCATGACTGCCTGGTGAACCTGCTGGACACCCCGGGCCACGAAGACTTCTCCGAAGATACCTATCGTACCCTGACGGCGGTGGACTGCTGCCTGATGGTGATCGACGCCGCGAAAGGGGTAGAAGATCGTACCCGTAAGCTGATGGAAGTGACCCGTCTGCGCGATACGCCGATCCTCACCTTTATGAACAAACTCGACCGTGACATCCGCGATCCGATGGAGCTGATGGATGAAGTGGAAAACGAGCTGAAGATCGCCTGTGCGCCCATCACCTGGCCGATTGGCTGCGGTAAGCTGTTCAAAGGCGTTTACCACCTCTATAAAGACGAAACCTACCTGTATCAGACCGGTAAAGGCCACACCATTCAGGAAGTGCGCATTGTTAAAGGTCTGGACAACCCGGATCTGGACGTCGCCGTCGGCGAAGAGCTGGCCGCGCAGCTGCGCGACGAGCTGGAGCTGGTGAAGGGCGCGTCTCACGAGTTCGACAAAGAGCTGTTCCTGAGCGGTGAAATCACCCCGGTCTTCTTCGGTACCGCGCTGGGTAACTTCGGCGTTGACCATATGCTGGACGGTCTGGTGGAGTGGGCGCCGCGTCCGATGCCGCGTAAAACCGACACCCGTGAAGTGGAAGCGCAGGAAGAGAAGTTCACCGGCTTCGTGTTCAAAATTCAGGCCAACATGGACCCGAAACACCGTGACCGCGTGGCCTTTATGCGCGTGGTGTCCGGTAAATATGAAAAGGGCATGAAGCTGCGCCAGGTGCGTATCGGCAAAGACGTGGTGATCTCCGACGCGCTGACCTTTATGGCGGGCGACCGTTCGCACGTTGAAGAAGCCTATCCGGGCGACATCATCGGTCTGCACAACCACGGCACGATCCAGATCGGCGATACCTTCACCCAGGGCGAAATGATGAAGTTCACCGGTATTCCGAACTTCGCGCCGGAGCTGTTCCGCCGCATTCGTCTGCGCGATCCGCTGAAGCAGAAACAGCTGCTGAAAGGCCTGGTTCAGCTTTCCGAAGAGGGCGCCGTGCAGGTGTTCCGTCCAATCGCGAACAACGATCTGATCGTGGGCGCGGTCGGCGTGCTGCAGTTTGACGTGGTCGTCGCGCGTCTGAAGAGCGAATACAACGTGGAAGCGATTTACGAGTCTGTGAACGTCGCGACCGCGCGCTGGGTTGAGTGTTCTGACGTGAAGAAATTCGAAGAATTTAAGCGCAAGAACGAAATTCAGCTGGCGCTGGACGGTGGCGATAACCTGACCTATATCGCCCCAACCATGGTGAACCTGAACCTGACCCAGGAACGCTATCCTGACGTTCAGTTCCGCAAAACGCGCGAGCACTAATCCCCTCTCAGAGCACGGCTGTCGCCGTGCTCTTCTTTAATTCCTGTCTTATTAATCCCTTGCGGAATGTTCTTAATTCAACGCAATTTCACGCTATTCGCGCGTTTTTTACCCAATTCTGAAAGCGGCTCTGTCAGAGTGATCTATATTTAACTCAGTGTTTAACACCGGGCGTGGATAAATTAACTGTTCAATGCATGGCTTTAGGTTATCCATTTCGCCCGCGTGTTTATTCGCAATATATATAACTACTAAGGAAGTATGTAGCCCGAATAACGGGTCAACACAGGAATAGATCGATGAATATGACAAGACTGAAGATTTCGAAAACTCTGCTGGCAGTCACTCTGGGTAGCGTTCTGGTGAGCGGCTCCGCCCTTGCGGAAAGCAGCACCATGGATAAAGCACAGTCCACGGCCGATAGCGCAGGGCAAAAAATCGATAGCTCTATGAATAAAGTCGGCAATTTTATGGATGACAGCTCAATCACAGCAAAAGTGAAAGCCGCACTGGTGGATGATGAAGCCATCAAGAGCACCGATATTTCCGTTAAGACCGACAAGAAAGTGGTCACCCTGAGCGGGTTTGTTGAAAGTCAGGCTCAGGCTGAACAGGCGGTGAAAGTGGCGAAAGGCGTCGAAGGCGTCGCCTCCGTTAGCGACAAACTGCACGTGCGTGACGGCAAAAACGCGTCGGTGAAAGGTTATGCCGGTGATGCCGCTACGACCAGCGAAATCAAAGCTAAACTCTTAGCAGATGACATCGTGCCGTCCCGTAAGGTGAAGGTGGAAACCACCGATGGCGTGGTTCAGCTTTCCGGTACGGTAGATTCCCAGGCGCAAAGTGAACGTGCCGAGTCCATCGCGAAAGCGATTGATGGTGTGAAAAGCGTTAAAAACGATCTGAAAACGAAGTAAGTCTGGACCCTTCGCCCGTCTGGTTAATACCGGCGGGCGATATAAGAACGATTCTGGAAAAACGCCGGTGAGTGGCCTGAGCGCTCACGTTTAGCGGCCGACATTAACTATGGTAAAGGAGAAGCTTATGTTTCGTTGGGGCATTATATTTCTGGTTATCGCGTTAATTGCCGCCGCATTGGGCTTTGGTGGACTGGCAGGTACTGCAGCATGGGCAGCTAAAATTGTCTTCGTTGTGGGTATTATTCTGTTCCTGGTCAGCCTGTTTACGGGGCGTCGACGTCCATAGCAAACGCAATATTCCTTCAACAAAAAAAAGCCAGTCATAGCGACTGGCTTTTTTCTTATTTGCGTTGCAGGCCGGGTGCGTTACTGTGGTGTTATAAAATAATCAAAACAGGAAAGCAGAGGTGGGGCAACGAATTCCCGTTACGCTCGGCAATATTGCGCCGCTGACGTTAAAACCGTTTCGCGCAGGTCAACTCGCGCTGGTTTGCGAGGGTGGCGGACAGCGCGGCATTTTCACCGCTGGCGTGCTGGACGAATTTATGCGCGCGCAGTTTAACCCGTTTGACCTTTACTTCGGCACGTCCGCCGGGGCGCAGAACCTCTCCGCCTACGTTTGCAACCAGCCCGGCTACGCGCGCAAGGTCATCATGCGCTACACCACGGCGAAAGAATTTTTTAACCCGGTGCGCTTTGTGCGCGGCGGCAACCTGATCGATCTCGACTGGCTGCTGGAGTCGACCTCCAGCCAGATGCCGCTGGCCATGGACACCGCCGCCCGTCTGTTTGATAGCGGTAAAGAATTCTGGATGTGCGCCAGCCGGGGCGATGACTATTCGCCGGGCTATTTTTCTCCGCAGAAGGAGAACTGGCTGGACATCATTCGCGCCTCCAGCGCGATCCCAGGCTTTTATCGTACCGGCGCTCTGCTGGACGGTATCAGCTATCTGGACGGCGGGATCAGTGACGCGGTGCCGGTGCAGGAAGCCGCCCGGCGCGGGGCGAAAACCATTGTGGTGATCCGTACCGTACCGTCGCAGATGTATTACACCCCGCAGTGGTTCAAACGGATGGAGCGCTGGCTGGGCGACAGCAGCCTGCAGCCGCTGGTGAACATCGCGAAGCAGCATGAAACCACCTACGGCGCGATGCAGCGCTTTATTGAAAAACCCCCGGGCAAGCTGCGTATTTTTGAAATCTATCCGCCTAAGCCGCTGCTGAGCATGGCGCTGGGCAGCCGCGTCCCTGCGCTGCGCATGGATTACAAAACGGGGCGGCTTTGCGGTCGCTACTTCCTGGCGACGGTGGGGAAAATGCTGGCGGAGCAACCGCCGCTTCATCGGCATAAGCGCATTATTACGCCGCCTGCCGTTGTCGCCAACGACGCCCTGACGGTGCCGCTGGTGGATATTCCGCAGGCGAATGATGCTTTACTGGATAACGAGGATCTGGCGTGACGCACCGCTTTGTTGATACCCACTGCCACTTTGATTTCCCGCCGTTTACCGGGGACGAAGCGCAAAGCATCGCGAAAGCGGCCAGCGCGGGCGTTCAGGCCATCATCGTGCCGTCAGTGGAAGCGGCTTACTTTTCCCGCGTGCTGGCGCTTTCAGCACGGCACCCCGCGATCTATGCCGCGCTCGGCCTGCATCCGATTGTGATTGAGCGGCATCGTGATGAGCATATTGAGAGGCTGGATGAGGTCCTGCAGACCGCAGGCGAGAAGCTTGTCGCCATCGGCGAGATCGGCCTCGATCTCTATCGTGAGGATCCCCAGTTCGAGCGCCAGCAGACGATCCTCGACGCGCAGCTCAGGCTGGCGAAGCGCCACGATCTGCCTGTGATCCTCCATTCAAGACGCACGCACGATAAGCTGGCGATGCACCTGAAACGCATCGATCTGCCGCGTAGAGGCGTGGTGCACGGTTTTTCCGGCAGCCTGCAGCAGGCGCAGCGTTTTATCGAGCTGGGCTATAAGATCGGGGTCGGTGGCACCATTACCTATCCGCGCGCCAGTAAAACCCGGGACGTAATGGCGCAGCTGCCGCTGTCGGCGCTCCTGCTGGAAACCGACGCCCCGGATATGCCGCTGAACGGTTTTCAGGGGCAGCCGAATCGTCCGGAGCAGGCGGCGCGCGTGTTTACCACCCTGTGTGAGCTGCGAACGGAGCCTGAAGAGGCGATTGCCGATGCGTTACTCGAAAATACCCGTGCGGTATTTGGCATCACGCTATAGGTAAAGCGCCGGACGGATCACCGTTATCTTCTGTTTTTCCAGCGCCCGCGCCAGCGGTTCAACGTCTTCCGGCGTGGCGCTGCGCCATGACGCCGCCTCGCCGTAAACCCCCTGCGCATGAAACGCGTTGATGCGCACCGGCACATTTCCCAGCCCGTGGATAAACGTCGTGAGCGGCTTGAGATGTTCCAGATAGTCACACTGCTCCGGAATCACCAGCAGGCGGAGCTCCGTTAAACGGCGACGATCGGCCAGCCAGCGGATGCTCTGCTTGATCTGCGGGTTGTCGCGCCCGGTCAGAAAACGATGATGCGTGTTCCCCCACGCCTTCAGATCAAGCATCGCGCCATCCAGTACCGGCAGCAGCTTCTTCCACCCGGTTTCGCCTAGCAGCCCGTTGCTGTCTACGAGGCAGGATAAATGCTGCAGCTCGGGATCGGCTTTGATCGCGCGAAAAAGAGCGATCAAAAACGGCAGCTGCGTCGTGGCCTCGCCGCCGCTCACCGTGATCCCTTCGATAAACGGTGCGGATTTGCGGACCTGCGCGAGGATCTCTTCCACGCTCAGGCGGTGCGCCATGGGCGTTGCCTGCTGCGGGCACAGCTGCAGGCAGGTGTCGCACTGCCGGCAGTCGCTCTCCTGCCACCAGACGCGTCCGGCCTGGAGGGTCAGCGCGTCGTGCGGGCAGCGGGGCACGCAGTCTCCGCAGTCGTTGCAGCGGCCAATCGTCCACGGATTGTGGCAGGTTTTACAGCGCAGGTTGCAGCCCTGCAGGAACAGGGCCAGGCGGCTGCCCGGCCCGTCGACGCAGGAGAACGGAATAACCTGACTAACTAAAGCGCATCTGCTGTTCATGGCTAATCACGCGCGGCTGACGTTCCAGAATCCGGGTATTACGTGCGGCTTCTTCACCCAGCCACGTGGTATTGGTGCGCGATCCGGCTTCGCGGTATTTTTCCAGATCCGACAGGCGCACCATGTAACCCGTGACGCGGACCAGATCGTTACCCGCCACGTTGGCGGTAAATTCACGCATGCCCGCCCGGAACGCGCCCAGGCAAAGCTGCACCACCGCCTGCGGATTGCGTTTTACCGTCTCATCCAGCGTTAAAATATCGCTGATACCGGAGTGATAGTGTCTGTGGTGTGGCGCAACGGCCAGCAGATGGCTGATGGGATCCGGCTCGTCGCCGTAGGGCAGACGCGCTCCCGGCGTGGTGCCTGAATCAGAGCTGATGCCAGACTGCGCGTGGAGCATCGCGCGATGCTTCCAGCCGTGCTTCACCGGCGTGTTTTCCACGAACGCCGCAAGCTGTTCGCTGATGCGATAACCCAGCGCGTTGGCCTGCTCATCTTTGCCGTAACGTCCCGCGATGCCTGCTTTCTCGCGGAGCGCGTTTACCGCTTCCGCCAGGCCGTACATGCCAAACATCGGCACAAACCGATCGGCATCAATCAGCCCTTCTTTTACCAGGAAGCTATTCTCAAAGAAGCCTGATTGTTGATAGAGGAAATCGCAGCGGGCATCAATGATGGCGATTTGCTGCTGGCAGTAGTGCGGAAGCGTGCGGGTGAAGAAGTCGTCAATGGAGGTGCTGTGTTCAGCAACGGCTTTGAGGTTCAGGCGCACCAGAGTGCTGCCACCGCCGGCCAGCGGCAGGGAGTTGTAACAGCTCACCACCCCAAAACGGCCTTTTGTGAAAATTTTATCATTCACCGGACCGTTAGAAATATGCGGTTTGCTGCATTCACATATGTTTTTCGCCACCTCAAGCAGCAAATCGTCCGGGGTAATTTCAGGATCGTAAATAAAGGTCAGATTCGGCGCGACCTGCTTCAGCTCGGCATCGGCGCGCAGAATGGCGCGGGTGATGGGGCCATCAGCGGGCCCGATGTTGGCGTGCATAAACGCATCCGGCAGCGTACGGTCAAGGTAGCGCCAGAAACGTTTTATTCGGCTATCGATTTCTTCTTGTGTTAGAATTCTAACATATGGGGTTAATATCGCATCAAGGTGCCCCAGATAGACCGGCATCGATGTGACGGACGGAACATGATGGTACAGGATGGTTAACAGCGAGAGGGCGTCGTCGAGATCGTTTGCCCCTTCCAGCTCCAGCCATTCTGAGCCGTTAGCGAGGAATTTTGCGTAATCCGGCAGGACGTAGCGCGGTTTGTAAGGCGCATGGCCTTCGAACATGTCGCAGATGAACCCCTCGTCCAGCGCGGCGCGGGCGGCCTCAGGAAGTGCCGGATAAGGAAGGTTGTTTTCCGCTTCCAGCGCCAGAAAATGACGCTTTTGTTCCGGGGTTAACACCGGGCTTGTCACAATGTGCTGGCAACGTTGCTGCAGGGCATGGGGCATGTTCGCTTCCTTGAGTGTTCTGCGGATGATGAACGAATTGTAGAAAGCCAGCCTGGTGGGGCTTTTGATCCCGCAGGGGGTATCGCGGCTTTAGTCGGCAATAAGCGCGCTAAAATTTGAAGAAGATCTCATTACAGTAATGCAAATTTGTACGCAGTTTTCATTAACTGTGATGAATGTCGAGGTGTGGATGCGGGTGGATGTTAAAATACTCACAGACCCGCAAGGTAAAATTTATACGGCACTGCCGTTGGAGAATGTTATGACCGATTTAACTGCAAGCAGCCTGCGCGCGTTGAAGCTGATGGACCTGACCACCCTGAACGATGACGACACCAATGAGAAAGTCATCGCCCTGTGCCATCAGGCGAAAACGCCAGTGGGTAACACCGCAGCCGTCTGTATCTACCCGCGCTTTATCCCGATTGCCCGTAAAACGCTGAACGAGCAGGGCACGCCGGACGTGCGCATTGCAACCGTAACTAACTTCCCGCACGGCAACGACGATATCGAGATTGCGCTGGCAGAAACCCGCGCGGCCATTGCGTACGGCGCGGACGAAGTTGACGTGGTATTCCCGTACCGCGCGCTGATCGCCGGCAACGAGCAGGTTGGCTTCGACCTGGTGAAGGCCTGTAAAGACGCGTGCGCGGCGGCAAACGTGCTGCTGAAAGTGATTATCGAAACCGGCGAGCTGAAAGAAGAAGCGCTGATTCGTAAAGCCTCTGAAATCTCCATCAAAGCCGGTGCGGATTTCATTAAAACCTCAACCGGTAAAGTGCCGGTGAACGCGACCCCGGAAAGCGCGCGCATCATGATGGAAGTGATCCGCGACATGGGCGTGTCCAAAACCGTTGGTTTCAAACCTGCGGGCGGTGTACGTACTGCCGAAGACGCGCAGCAGTTCCTGGCGATTGCCGACGAGCTGTTCGGCGCCGACTGGGCTGATTCCCGTCACTACCGCTTCGGTGCGTCCAGCCTGCTGGCCAGCCTGCTGAAAGCGCTGGGCCACGGCGACGGTAAGAGCGCAAGCAGCTACTGATTGCCAGACAACGCCGGATGACGCTTCGCTTATCCGGCCTACAGGATCGTAGGGCGGGTAAGCATCGCGCTACCCGCCACAACTCCCCCGATTCCGCATGGAGGTTACCGTGTTTCTCGCACAAGAAATTATTCGTAAAAAACGTGATGGTCATGCATTAAGCGACGAAGAGATCCGCTTCTTCATCAACGGCATTCGTGATAACACCGTCTCTGAAGGGCAGATTGCGGCTCTGGCGATGACCATTTTCTTCCACGATATGTCGATGCCCGAGCGCGTGTCGCTGACCATGGCGATGCGAGATTCAGGAACCGTTCTGGACTGGAAAAGCCTCAACCTTAACGGCCCGATTGTCGATAAGCACTCCACCGGCGGCGTGGGCGACGTGACCTCCCTGATGCTTGGCCCAATGGTGGCCGCCTGCGGCGGTTACATCCCGATGATTTCCGGGCGCGGCCTGGGCCACACCGGCGGCACGCTCGACAAGCTGGAAGCCATTCCGGGCTTCGATATCTTCCCGGATGACAACCGCTTCCGCGACATTATTAAAGACGTTGGTGTGGCGATTATCGGCCAGACCAGCTCTCTTGCTCCGGCAGACAAGCGTTTCTACGCGACCCGCGACATCACCGCCACCGTTGACTCTATCCCGCTGATCACCGCTTCTATCCTGGCGAAGAAGCTGGCAGAAGGGCTGGACGCGCTGGTGATGGACGTGAAGGTGGGCAGCGGCGCGTTTATGCCAACCTATGAACTCTCTGAGGCACTGGCCGAAGCGATCGTTGGCGTCTCCAACGGCGCGGGCGTGCGCACCACCGCGCTGCTCACCGACATGAACCAGGTGCTGGCCTCCAGCGCCGGTAACGCGGTCGAAGTGCGCGAGGCCGTGCAGTTCCTGACGGGCGAATACCGCAACCCGCGCCTGTTCGACGTCACCATGGCGCTGTGCGTGGAGATGCTGATTTCCGGCAAGCTGGCAAAAGACGACGCCGACGCGCGCGCGAAGCTGCAGGCGGTGCTGGACAACGGTAAAGCGGCGGAGATCTTTGGCCGTATGGTCGCGGCGCAAAAAGGCCCGACCGACTTCGTCGAAAACTACGCGAAATACCTGCCCACCGCGACGCTCAGCAAAGCGGTGTATGCCGATAGAGAAGGGTTTGTCTCGGCGATGGACACCCGTGCGCTGGGTATGGCGGTGGTTTCGATGGGCGGCGGCCGTCGTCAGGCGTCAGACACCATTGATTACAGCGTCGGCTTTACCGATATGGCCCGTCTGGGCGACAGCGTTGACGGTCAACGTCCGCTGGCAGTGATCCACGCGAAAGACGAAGCCAGCTGGCAGGAAGCGGCAAAAGCGGTGAAAGCGGCCATCACGCTTGACGATAAAGCGCCGGAAACCACACCGACCGTCTATCGCCGTATCACCGAATAGCGGTATACTGATCCGATCGATAATTTTTGAAGCACTACGTACGGAGAACAATTATGAAACGTGCATTTATTATGGTGCTGGACTCATTCGGCATCGGCGCAACCGAAGATGCAGAACGTTTTGGTGACGTGGGTTCCGATACCATGGGTCACATCGCGGAAGCCTGTGCGAAAGGCGAAGCGGACAACGGTCGTAAAGGCCCTCTGACTCTACCTAACCTGACCCGCCTCGGGCTGGTGAAAGCGCATGAAGGTTCTACCGGTAAAATCGCAGCCGGTATGGACGGCAACGCGGAAGTGGTGGGCGCCTACGGCTGGGCGCACGAGCTTTCTTCCGGTAAAGACACCCCGTCTGGACACTGGGAAATCGCCGGCGTACCGGTCCTGTTCGACTGGGGTTATTTCTCCGATCATGAAAACAGCTTCCCGCAGGAGCTGCTCGATAAGCTGGTCAAGCGTGCCAACCTGCCGGGCTACCTCGGTAACTGCCACTCTTCCGGTACCGTGATTCTGGACCAGCTCGGCGAAGAGCATATGAAAACCGGAAAGCCGATTTTCTACACCTCCGCCGACTCCGTGTTCCAGATTGCCTGCCACGAAGAGACGTTTGGCCTGGATAAACTCTACGAGCTGTGCGAAATCGCCCGTGAAGAGCTGACCGAAGGCGGCTACAACATTGGCCGCGTTATCGCGCGTCCGTTTATCGGCGATAAAGCGGGTAACTTCCAGCGTACCGGTAACCGTCACGACCTGGCCGTTGAGCCACCGGCACCGACCGTGCTGCAGAAGCTGGTTGACGAGAAAGACGGTCACGTGGTGTCCGTGGGTAAAATCGCGGATATCTACGCCAACTGCGGCATCACCAAAAAAGTGAAAGCCACCGGTCTGGATGCGCTGTTCGATGCCACCATCAAAGAGATGAAAGAAGCGGGCGACAAGACGATTGTCTTCACCAACTTCGTGGACTTCGACTCCTCCTGGGGCCACCGTCGCGACGTGGCGGGCTATGCGGCCGGCCTGGAACTGTTCGACCGCCGTCTGCCGGAGCTGATGGAGCTGGTGGGTGAAGATGATATTCTGATCCTGACCGCGGACCACGGCTGTGACCCAACCTGGACCGGTACTGACCACACCCGTGAGCACATTCCGGTGCTGGTGTACGGCCCGAAAGTCAAACCAGGTTCACTGGGACACCGTGAAACCTTCGCGGACATCGGGCAGACTATCGCGAAATACTTTGGTACGTCCGACATGGAATATGGCAAGGCCATGTTCTAAATCATGTTGGGTGCGGTCTGATGCCCTCACCCCGGCCCTCTCCCACAGGGAGAGGGAGCACAGAATGTAGGCCCGGTAAGCGAAGCGCCACCGGGCAAAAAAATTCAAATGAAAAGGAACTGAAGATGGCAACTCCTCACATTAACGCAGAAATGGGTGATTTCGCTGACGTCGTATTGATGCCGGGCGACCCGCTGCGCGCGAAGCACATTGCAGAAACCTTCCTCGAAGACGTGCGTGAAGTGAACAACGTGCGCGGCATGCTGGGCTTCACCGGTACCTATAAAGGCCGCAAAATCTCCGTGATGGGCCACGGTATGGGTATCCCATCCTGCTCTATCTACACCAAAGAGCTGATCACCGATTTCGGCGTGAAGAAAATCATCCGCGTGGGCTCCTGCGGCGCGGTGCGTATGGACGTTAAGCTGCGCGACATCGTTATCGGTATGGGTGCCTGCACCGACTCAAAAGTTAACCGCATGCGTTTTAAAGACCATGACTTCGCGGCGATTGCTGACTTCGGCATGGTGCGTGACGCGGTTGACGCAGCAAAAGCGCTGGGCGTTGAAGCGCGCGTGGGCAACATCTTCTCTGCTGACCTGTTCTATGCACCGGACGGCGGCGAGATGTTCGACGTGATGGAAAAATACGGCATCCTGGGCGTGGAAATGGAAGCGGCGGGTATCTACGGCGTGGCGGCTGAGTTTGGTGCGAAGGCGCTGACCATCTGCACCGTCTCTGACCACATCCGTACCCACGAGCAGACCACCGCGGCTGAACGTCAGACCACGTTCAACGACATGATCAAAATCGCGCTGGAATCCGTTCTGCTGGGCGATAAAGCGTAATGCTGTGCTGCCGGGCGGCATTCGCCGCCCGGTTTCTGTGACTTACAGGTACACCACGCTGATGGTGGCCTGACCGTCAAACTCGGTATCTTCCTTCAGAGACAGTTTCTTCAGGTTTTCCACTGCCAGCGAGATGTTCAGCGGGAAAGAGACGCTGGTCACTGCCATAGGATCGGTCTTGCCCGCAGAGGAGACGCTCATCAGGCCCAGGTCTTTATTGGCGATAGTGCCGCCATTGGCTTTCTGCCAGCGGCTCATGCCCGCGCCTGCCGTAACCGCCGTACGAATCGGTTCAACCGTTGCGCCGTTCGCCGTCACTTCACCCGTGCTGGTATAGATGGAATAGGCCCCAATATTCTTGCCATCGTGCGTTTTGCCCAGGCCAAAGGTGGTCATGCTGCCGCGCAGTTCGCCGCCGTTTGAGGTGGCGTTCATGACCTTCAGGTTTGAGTTGGTGCCGGTGCTGGCATTGGAGTCCGCGCGGTTATCGGCAATACTCCAGCCCACCTTGGTTGGGGTTGGGCAGGTGATGGTCAGCGTAAGACTCTTTTCGCCCAGCTGCGTGGTCTGGGTTTGCGAGAGATCGCCAACCTGAACGGTACCGAAGTCAATCACGCCGTTGTTGCTGAGTTCCGGCGTACAGGAGTTGCTGGTCAGTGAGGCTTTCACTTTCAGCACTGCCGTATCTCCCGCATGAGCACAGGTCGTTGCCAGCGCCAGCGCAGCGGCAAGGAGACTCTTTTTCATGGTTATTCCTTAACATAGATATAATGGTCGTTAAAATAAATGGACGAATCCACGCGTTTTACGTTTATTTTTCTCTCTATTCACCCGAATAATATATCCGGCTGTGAATGCTTTACTCTGTCGTTAATAGCTCCCAGGCGAGCGCGCTTTCCAGATCGGTATTATCGGAAATACCGCGCAGCTGATCGTCATTAATGACAGGCATAATTTTTATCGTCACGCTCATTTGTTTACCGCGCACCGGCAGGCCATTTTGATACGCAAGGATCCCCTCGTTATTCCTGAGAATAGCTTTGTCCTTTGGGGTTTCCGACGCGCTGAACGCGACCCGGTCGGTCGTTCTCGCCAGGTTGTAGGGGTGGCCATCTACCGTCACGTTATTCGCAGCCAGCACCAGTCGGCTCTTCTGACCAAACAGAATGCCCCCGTTGCTGCCAGACGCGGATTGCAGAAAAAGCGCCATCACCTTTGGCTGCGGGCAAAAAACGGTGACCGCGACCTCTTTGGCTGGCATGCGATTCCAGTTTTTGCGCGAGGCGACAATGTCATCCTGTTTGAATCGGCCAAACGAGACGTTCGGCTGCGACAGCGCAATCTGACACTCTTCGGCCACGACATATGAGGAGAAAAGTAATGCCACACCGATGAGCGCTGAATTAACTATTTTCACTGGCAAACTCCTTCTGCTTTTTCGTAATACGCGTCTTTATCTTTTTCCTCTTTCAGGGTGTAAGCGATCTGACAGAGTCGGGTTAAATTGTCATCCACCACGTAAAGCGCCGGCGAATTTGACGCATCGGGAATAAATACGCTGCCGTTATCCATCACGCTGACAATATAATTACCGTCCCGATCCACCACGCTCAGTCCTTTTTCCAGCCAGGACCCGTTGGCGCGTTTGACGTCCAGCATGACGCGACGCGTATTCAGCACGTTGAAATCGATCAGTGCAAAAGAGCCGTATGCGGCGGAGACGGTTTGAATACCGTTCGATAAATCCATCCCTTGAGGAAGCGAGCTGGCATTGATCACAATTTGCGATTTTTGCCACTCCCGCAGTCCGGAGACCACGGCCTGGCCCCAGCGATCTGTCCAGACGGTTCCATCGGGGGTCGTGATTTCAATACCGCTTTCCGGTTCGCTTAACCTGGCAATGCCGAAGGTCTCTTTTACCGGATAGGGCGAAAACGTGATGCCATGACGATGCAGCGCCACCCCCCCGTTTAAGGATGCGCTGTAGTTATGCTGGTTACCGTCATTCAGTCCGGCCGATAAACCGAGCTGCGTGTAGTGCAGATTGGTGGTGATATTGCCATTGAAGGCGTTACTCTTGTCCTGATTATCGCGATCGGCAGAGACGTTGTAGCTAAGGTTTTGCCCAACAGAGCCGCTGTCCTGAATGCCATAGTTTTGCTTTTGTCCCTGAGCGCGCATGTAGGTACTGACGCGATCCTCGCCAAAAGGAACGATCAGGCTGACATAAAAGAGATCGTCATTGCGGCTGGTGCTGCTCTGGTTTTGGGTATCGCTATTGCTCATGGCATGCTGCCAGTTAGCTGACAGCGAGGTACGCCCGAGGCTTTTACTCCATGAGGCCATCAGATAGCGTGAATCACCGCTGCTTTCATCACCGGAATTCACGCTGTATTGCATCGAGATCGCGCCAATGTACTCATTGTTCCAGGTGAGGCTGGCGTTCCAGTTGTTTTCATAGGTTTGCGCTTCTTTATCCATGGCTTCCGTGAGCTCGCGGAAGCCGCCGCTAAACTGGGACGCGCTTGCCCCCAGCGTAAGCTGGGCGGGCAGCAAGATATTGCTGCTGAGTTCAGCCTTGCTGCCCTTCAGTGGATCGTAAAAGCGGGACTGGCTCAGTAAAAAGCTCGGCGAGATCGTCCAGTTTTCGTTGATGGAAACGTCGAGTTTGGCACCGGTAGCCTGATATTTTTCTGCCAGAACGCCGGCGGCTACGGCAGAGGTGTGCGTGTTAAGCAGGGTTCCGTCAGAGAGCGTAAATACCCACGGAGAGCTTGACACATCCCCGCTGTCGCGAACCTGCCCGAGAGCGAGGTTTAACCCTTCTGCACGGTTGCTCCCCTGTACGATGAGGGCGGAAGAGGGGACGGTGAAACGCGTAGTTGAACCGTCGGTTTCGACCACGCTGATATCAAGATCGACATTTCCGCGCACGACGGGCACGTCCGTCAGGGTGAAAGGGCCCGCGTTGACCAGAGAGGAGTAGATCATCTGTCCCGACTGGCGAACCTCAACGCGAGCCTGATTGGTGCGGGCAATCCCCGACACCTCAGTGGCCTGAATATTGGGCTGAAGGCCGATTTCAGGCATCAGCTGAAGGCCGGTAATTTGCGCGCCGCTGAACAAGGCCGAGTTGACGTTGATCTGCCCAACCTGCGCCCGCATTTTTTGCTCTTCGAAAACATGTTCAGCGTAGGTGTAAAGGTTCTCCGTACTGCGAGTCCCATTGTCATCCGTCAAAATGTAATTGCTGCGCAGCGTCCAGTTCGCAAGGTTAATGCCTGCCCCTAAATTTCCCTGGGTATAACGACTGCTCCCGCCCGCGCCGTACTCGTTGTAATTGCTGAAGGCGCTATAGTTGATTAAGCCTGCAGCGCCGCCGTGGGCGTAATATTTCGCGGCATAAAATCCGTTGTCCATCGCCTCTGCGGGAACGAAAATCTCCAGCGATTCGGTGTTCGGTAAAAGGGTTACCGTCGCCGACGGGTAATCTTTCAGCAGGTTATGACATTGCTCTTTTTCGCTGATATTTAACGGCAGAAGACCCGCCGCGCGGATGAAGTCATCATCAATGCAAAGCTGGCCCTCCTCTCCGACCCGAATGGCCAGGCTTCCCTTTTCAACGCCGTTAATTTTGACCTGCACGGCATGCTGGCCGGGCAGATAGCGTTGTGCATCTGAGAAGTAATGGGCGAGGTTCGTACTGATACCCCGCGAGGCCAGGATATCGGTATCGAAATCCAGATCGGATGCATGCAGCGCCGACGAAGGCAGACAGGCGACCATCACTGCCGTTCGACGTATCCAGTTACGCAAAGAGAGCTCTATCACCGAAAGTATTCCTGTGATATCAGCGAGTAAGCGCGGCGGTGTATTTGTCTACTTCAATCCCGTAGCGGCTGGCAGGACTGAACTCAACGGCATTGTCGGTGCTACCGATCGGTGAACGTGTCTGCACCTTCATGGTTTCACCCGGAAGGATAAAGGTTTTATTAACCAGACCTTCGGTGCGAGAAGGCAGCAGCGTCACCGACGTGGAAAAACGGACGACATAAGCCGAGGTATTGCGGACCTGGACCTCTTTCCCCTGTACTGACCAGGTCAGTAATTTCCATGCATCCGTGACAACAGGCAGATTTTTAGGGTGGATCAATACCGGTAAATCCTGACGCAGGTTGATACCGACTTTGACGTTCTTATCTTTGGTTTTAGGCGGAATACCCTCAAAGATTACGCGTTTGTAATGCTCCACGGTCAGCGGTTCTTTTGTTTCAAGAATAAAACGTACCTGCTGCTCCTGCCCCGGCTCAAGGCGTACCACCGGTTGAGTGACGTTAAGCTTGACCCCGTTTTCCCCTTCGATGTCGTTAATGGAGGTATAAAGCAGGGTGGGAATGGAGTCGGTGTTTTTCACGCTCATGACACCGCCGCGGTTGGCTTCATCAATCATCAGCAGCGTGGTTTCTGGCACCATCCCTGCGGCATAGACTGTCGCTGGAAGGGTAAGAAAAAGAGCGGTCACCAAAGCGGAAGCTTTCACAATTCTTTCCATGAATATTTATATTTAACAGTGGGTTGAAAACTCCCCACCTGCATGGGGAGTTTGGCGTCGCGAATGCGGGTTACAGATAAACCAGCGTGATTGTGGACTGACCGTCCAGGTCGGTTCTGTCAGTCAGGGTCAGGTTTTTGCTTGGCGCAATTGCCAGCGCGATTTTCAGAGGGAAGGCCGCAGTCGTGAAGGCCAGTGGAGCGCGTTCGCCGGTTTTGGCAACGGTCAGCACGTCTGTACCGTCGTTAGTGAGGATGCCGGTAGCCCAGAGGTTGATCCAACTTCTGCTGCTGATGGTGCCCCCGGTATACATGGTTGCAGCGATAGGCTGAACGGTTGCGCCATCCGCGGTGACCGCGTTCATATAAGTTGCAACCGAGTAGGCGCCGATGTTTTCGCCAGCGCTGGTTTTACCTACACCGTTGAGCTGGTAATCGCCGTATGCCGCCGAGCCGCTTGCGGTTCCGTTATCCACGTGAAACTCGCTTGATGATTTATGCGCACCCGCGTTGGAGTCTCTGCGGTCATCGGTAATTGTCCAGCCAACACGCGTTGCGGACTGGCATTTGATGGTCAGAGTGACATCTTTATGTCCGGCCTGATAGGCCACGGCGGAGGAGAGTGAGTCCAGACCCACTTCGCCAAAATCGGCCACGCCGCCATTGCTAATTTCAGGAACGCAGCCCGCGCTGGTCAGCGTACCGTGGACTTTTAACATTGCCGTCGGTTCTGCATAAACTGCGGTCGCCGCCATCATCAGAACGGAGGCGAGAAGGCTCTTTTTCATTGTTATTCCTTAACCATAGAAAGAGATAATTCAGATATTTTCGGTTTAAATGAATCTTGCCAATAGATAATTTTTGGCGTAGGACTCGGGGGCGATTCTATTAACGAATCAACGCATTAAGTAGTTAGTTTTTCTTACGACAATATTGAGATTTAATAATGTCGATTACACATTTCTGAACGTATGTTTCAGGGAAAAACGGCGGATAAATCCGCCGTTGAGTAATACATTTATATCTATTACAGATAAACCAGAGTGATGGTGGTTTCGCCGCTCAGCTGTGCTTCGTCTGTGGTGGACAGACGGTTGGTGTTAACAATTGCCAGAGAAACCTTGAACGGGAAAACAACGTTGGTGATGGCCAGCGGTGCGGTATAACCCGGTCTGGTCGCGGTCATGATCTCGGCGTTACCGTTGGCAATCACGCCGGTGCCCAGGTTACGCCACAGATATTCGCCTTTGCTGTTGACGAAGTTTGGCGCAAAAATAGCCTGAGCAGGAATGCCGTTAGCGGTGATTTCATTGACGCGGGTGCTGATCGCATAGGCGCCAATTTTATCCCCAGCCGCGGTGGTGCCTACGCCGTAGGTGGTACCTGCACCGTAAACATCCCCACCGGTGTCGGTCGCGTCGCGAATGTAAAACTCGCTGGAGCTCAGGTTGTTCGCCGCATTGGAATCTTCTTTGTTATCGGCAATACTCCAGGCCACTTTGGTCGCTGACGGGCAGTTGATGGTCAGGGACATTTCCTTATGGCCCATCTGGTTGGTCTGGGTTGGCGAAAGCTGATCCAGCGCGATAGTGCCAAAATCAATCGATCCGCCGTTGCTTAATTCCGGCGTGCAGGATGCATGGTTCATCTTGCCCTGAACTTTCATTACGATGCTGCCGTCTGCGAAGGCAGCCGAAGAGGTCATCGCAATCAGCGTTGCGAGAAGAAGCTTTTTCATTGTTATTCCTTAACCATTAATAAATGAAATGAATAAAATATTGTGAAGTCATTAACTTGCTGAAATGCAAGTGCAGGGATTCTATTAATGGTTATCGTTATTACTGTAATGAGTATTTCTAATCTCTGAATTGAGTTTTATTAAAATGTGTAAATACATTCATTGGTGTATTTACACATTTCAGCAGACTGAGAGCAGAATAAACTATTTCCCCTTATTAATCTGGGGCGATGATTATTTTGTCGATCGGGCGATCCACGCCGATAATTCACGCAATTCCCGCGCTTGTTCAGGGAAACGGTCCAGCAACGTCTCACACGCCTGTTGCAATATATCGGAGCGATAGACGCAGCCCTGCAGGCGTGACGCCAACGCTTCCAGCGGTGCCGGGTTGAGACTATCCGTAAAAATTTGCGTGCGGGTGATATGCCCTTTCTCCACGTCAAAGTGCAGCTCCACGCCGCCCCAGGTAAAACGCTCGTCCAGCAGATGAGAAAACGCCGGAGCCTGACCGAAGTTCCACTCCCAGCTGCTCTGGCGGGCGAAGGTTTCCGCAAAGTTGGGCAGGTCCGGGGTTTGGTCAGGGGAGATGACTTCTGCTTCCACGCGCTCGCCGTAATGTGCAAAGAAAGCATCACGGATCGCATCGCAGATCTGCTCGTGAGTAATCCCCGGCAGCAGCTCCACCAGATTTGCCACGCGTCCGCGTACGGAGGTAATGCCCTTAGCCTGGAGCTTTTTCTTATCGGGATTCAGGTAGTTCGCCAGACGGCTCAGATCGGCGTTCAGCAGCAGGGTACCGTGATGGAATCCGCGATCCATCGTTTCGCGATAGGCGGAGCCGGAGACCTTCCGGTCGCCCTCGGGGGTTTTCACCACCAGATCGTTACGTCCGGACGCTTCTGCCGTCACGCCGAGCGAATTCAGCGCGTTGAGCACAATTGAGGTGGAGATGGTTTTGTCGTATTCCGGTTTGCCTGCCATAAAGGTAAAGCAGGTATTGCCCAGATCGTGAAACACCGCGCCGCCGCCGCTGCTCCGGCGCGCGAGGCGGACGTTGTCCTCCTCCATGCGCCGCGTATTGCACTCTTTCCACGGGTTTTGCGCGCGGCCAATCACCACCGTATCGGCGTTACGCCAGAGAAAGAGGACGCGCTGGGTGGCGGGCATCTGGCGGAAAATGCACTCTTCTACCGCGAGATTAAACCAGGGATCGTAAGAGTCAGAGATAAGCAGGCGTAACGTCGTCATGGCAAAGTTCCTTTTCCGAATCGTTCGCCTACTTTATCACTATTCTTTCTTCTCGCTCTCTTCGTCTTCCGGGACCGACCGGCTGGCGGTCAGCAGGAACGGGGATTGCTGCCAGCGCGAGCGCTTGCCGCGAAGCAGGGTGCGCGCCAGCACCACGCCGATGGCGAGCGAAAGCAGCAGCATCAGGCGCAGAATGTTGGTGGTATTATCAACCTGTTTGGCCTCGGTTGGCAGGGTGTGGGTATCGAGGGTGAGGCGCAGATAGCCCAGCGGGCCATTTTTACCCTGAATAGGTTCGACGATCTGCTGGTTAAAATAGCCGCCAGCTTTTTTGCCGTCCAGCGCCAGCCTGTCGCGCACGTCGACGTGCTCACCCGCGCGGGCAATCAGGTTGCCTTGCTCATCATAGACGCCGGCATCAAGTATGCGGCTGTTCTCCGTAAGCAGGCGTAAAACCTGGCCTATACGCTTATCGTCCGGCGTTTCGGTACGCATGGACGGCGCGACGTTGAGCGTCACCTGGCGTGCCAGCGTGCGGGCCAGCTCTTCAAACTGCGGGTTGCGTTGCCGTTGGTGATTCTGGCTAAACCACGATGCCCCTTGCATCAGCACCACTAATAGTGCGAGACAGGAAAGGACAATCACGGCGCGATGGAGCCGGAATTTCAGTTTTGCGCGAGCCATATTCCACCTGCTGAAAATTTACGGCTTAATGTTGCCAGAAGTGATGGTTACAGGGTAGCCTGATGCGTTATTTTCCCTCTGCAACCTTCCGGCGCGAACGAAATTACAGGAGCTTTAATGCCGAACATTACCTGGTGTGACCTGCCAACGGATGTCTCTTTATGGCCAGGATTGCCGCTCTCGTTAAGTGGCGATGAGGTGATGCCTCTGGATTACCACGCCGGTCGTAGCGGCTGGCTCCTCTACGGACGCGGCCTGGATAAGCAACGCCTGACCCAGTATCAAAGCAAGCTGGGCGCGGCGATGGTCATCGTCGCCGCCTGGTGCGTGGAAGACTATCAGGTTATCCGCCTGGCGGGCTCCCTGACGCAGCGCGCCACGCGCCTGGCGCATGACGCCGGGCTGGACGTTGCGCCGCTGGGGAAAATTCCGCACCTGAAAACGCCGGGCCTGCTGGTGATGGACATGGACTCAACCGCCATTCAGATCGAGTGTATTGACGAGATTGCGAAACTGGCGGGCAGCGGCGAGCTGGTGGCGGAAGTCACCGAGCGTGCGATGCGCGGCGAGCTGGACTTCACCGCCAGCCTGAGACAGCGCGTAGCGACCCTGAAAGGGGCCGATGCCAACATTCTGCGCCAGGTGCGCGACGTGCTGCCGCTGATGCCGGGGCTGACGCAGCTAGTGCTAAAGCTGCAGTCCCTCGGCTGGAAGGTGGCGATCGCCTCCGGCGGCTTCACCTTCTTCGCGGATTATCTGCGCGAGAAGCTGCATCTGACTACCGTGGTCGCCAACGAGCTGGAGATCATGGACGGCAAGCTGACCGGACAGGTGATTGGCGACATCGTTGATGCCCAGTACAAAGCCAATACGCTGACCCGTCTGGCAGAAAAATATGAAATCCCGGTCGTGCAGACCGTCGCCATCGGGGACGGCGCGAACGACCTGCCGATGATCAAAGTAGCCGGGCTGGGCATTGCCTACCACGCTAAGCCAAAAGTGAATGAAAAGACGGAAGTGACTATCCGTCACGCTGACCTGATGGGGGTGTTCTGCATTCTCTCCGGCAGCCTTAATCAGAAATAACGGTCTGCCTTGTAGCCCGGGTAAGCGTAAGCGGCACCCGGCACGCAGGCCGCACAGAAATAACGAGGTAAACCGTGGCGAAAGCTCCAAAACGCGCATTTGTCTGTAATGAATGTGGTGCGGACTATCCGCGCTGGCAGGGGCAATGCAGCGCCTGTCATGCCTGGAACACCATCACCGAAGTGCGTGGCGTGGCGGCTTCGCCGAGCGTGGCCCGTAATGAACGCCTGAGCGGCTATGCCGGTAACGCGGGCGTGGCGAAGGTGCAAAAGCTTTCAGACATCAGCCTTGAAGAGCTGCCGCGCTTCTCCACCGGGTTCAAAGAGTTTGACCGCGTGCTCGGCGGCGGCGTGGTGCCGGGCAGCGCGATCCTGATCGGCGGTAACCCGGGGGCGGGTAAATCGACTCTGCTGCTGCAAACGCTCTGCAGGCTCGCTGAACAGATGAAAACCCTGTACGTCACGGGCGAAGAATCACTCCAGCAGGTGGCGATGCGCGCGCACCGCCTGGGCCTGCCGACCGGCAACCTGAACATGCTCTCCGAAACCAGCATCGAGCAGATCTGCATGATCGCCGAAGAAGAGCAGCCGAAGCTGATGGTGATCGACTCCATCCAGGTGATGCACATGGCGGACATCCAGTCCTCGCCGGGCAGCGTTGCGCAGGTGCGTGAAACCGCGGCCTACCTGACGCGCTTTGCCAAAACGCGCGGCGTGGCGATTGTGATGGTCGGCCACGTCACCAAAGACGGCTCGCTGGCGGGGCCGAAGGTGCTGGAACACTGTATCGACTGCTCCGTGATGCTCGACGGCGACGCGGACTCGCGCTTCCGCACCCTGCGCAGCCATAAAAACCGTTTTGGTGCGGTGAATGAGCTGGGCGTTTTCGCCATGACCGAGCAGGGGCTACGCGAAGTCAGCAACCCGTCGGCCATCTTCCTGAGCCGTGGCGATGAGATCACCTCCGGCAGTTCGGTGATGGTGCTGTGGGAAGGGACGCGCCCCCTGCTTGTCGAAATTCAGGCGCTGGTGGACGTGTCGATGATGGGCAACCCGCGGCGCGTGGCGGTCGGTCTGGAACAGAACCGGCTGGCAATCCTGCTGGCGGTGCTGCACCGCCACGGCGGACTGCAGATGGCGGATCAGGACGTCTTCGTGAACGTGGTCGGCGGCGTCAAGGTCACCGAGACCAGCGCAGACCTGGCGCTGCTGCTGGCGATGGTCTCCAGCCTGCGCGACAGGCCGCTGCCGCAGGATCTGGTCGTCTTCGGCGAAGTGGGGCTGGCCGGGGAGATCCGTCCGGTGCCGAGCGGGCAGGAGCGTATCTCCGAGGCGGCAAAACACGGCTTCCGCCGGGCGATCGTGCCCGCGGCCAACGTGCCGAAAAAAATCCCGGAAGGGATGCAGGTTTTCGGCGTGAAGAAACTCGCTGATGCGTTAAATGTCTTTGACGACTTATAATTACGTATTGGATTTTGCAGGAGGCACCGTAATTTATGTCATCATTTGACTACATCAAGACCGCAATCCGCCAGAAGGGCTGCACGCTGCAGCAGGTGGCGGACGCCAGCGGTATGACCAAAGGCTACCTGAGCCAGCTGCTGAACGCCAAAATCAAAAGCCCCAGCGCGCAAAAGCTTGAAGCGCTGCACCGCTTTCTGGGGCTGGAGTTCCCGCGTATGCAAAAGAACATCGGCGTGGTGTTCGGCAAGTTTTACCCGCTGCATACCGGACACATCTACCTGATTCAGCGCGCCTGTAGCCAGGTTGACGAGCTGCACATCATCATGGGCTACGACGAAACCCGCGATCGTCAGCTGTTTGAAGACAGCGCCATGTCGCAGCAGCCGACCGTGCCGGACCGCCTGCGCTGGCTGCTTCAGACCTTTAAATACCAGAAAAATATTCGCATTCATGCCTTTAACGAAGAGGGCATGGAGCCGTATCCGCACGGCTGGGACGTGTGGAGCAACGGCATCAAAGCGTTTATGGAAGAGAAGGGCATAGCGCCCAACTGGATCTACACCTCTGAAGAGTCCGACGCGCCGCAGTTCCGCGAGCATCTGGGCATTGAGACGGTGCTGATCGATCCGAAACGTACCTTTATGAACATCAGCGGAGCGCAGATCCGTGAAAACCCGTTCCGCTACTGGGATTACATCCCGACCGAGGTAAAGCCGTTCTTCGTGCGCACCGTCGCGATCCTGGGCGGCGAGTCGAGCGGTAAATCCACGCTGGTCAACAAGCTGGCGAATATCTTCAATACCACCAGCGCGTGGGAGTATGGCCGCGATTACGTCTTCTCGCACCTCGGCGGCGACGAGATGGCGCTGCAGTATTCCGACTACGACAAAATCGCCCTCGGTCACGCCCAGTACATTGATTTCGCCGTGAAGTACGCCAACAAAGTGGCGTTTATCGATACCGATTTCGTCACCACGCAGGCGTTTTGTAAGAAATACGAGGGGCGCGAACACCCGTTCGTGCAGGCGCTGATTGACGAATACCGCTTTGACCTGGTGATCCTGCTGGAGAACAACACCCCGTGGGTGGCCGACGGCATGCGCAGCCTCGGCAGCTCCGTGGACAGGCGGGAATTCCAGACCATGCTGGTGGATATGCTCAATGAGAACAACGTGGAGTTTATGCACGTGGAAGAGTCGGACTACGACTCCCGTTTCCTGCGCTGCGTCGAGCTGGTGAAGGAGATGATGGGGGAGCAGGGTTAAAGACGGCTCCGTGCGATCCCCTCTCCCCTATGGGGAGAGGGTTAGGGTGAGGGGAACAAGCCACTCAGAACGCAACCACCACTTTCCCCCGCATATGCCCGTCCAGCACCTTACGGTGCGCCTCGGTAATACTTTCCACGCTCAGTCCGTGCAGGGTTTCACTCAGCGAACTTTCTACCACGCCGTTATCCACCAGCTTCGCCACCTCATTGAGGATCTCGCCCTGACGCGCCATGTCGGCGGTCTGGTACATGCTCCGGGTGTACATAAATTCCCAGTGCAGGGCGGCGGATTTAGACTTCAGCTTGTCCTGGTTCAGCGGACGTTCATTCTCAACGATGGAGCAGATATGCCCCTGCGGCGCAATCAGCTCGCTGACCGCATCCCAGTGGCCGTCGGTATCGTTGAGGATGAAAATGTAATCCACAAAGGTCAGCCCGTGTTTCGCCAGCTCGCCTTTCAGATCGCGGTAATTTACCACCACATCAGCCCCGCGATCGCGGCACCACTGCGCGGAATCTTCGCGGGACGCCGTCGCGACGATCTTCACCTTGCTGTTGTGCTTCGCAAAGGGGATCGCCAGCGAACCCACGCCGCCCGCGCCGCCGATAATCAGCAGCGTCTTCTCCGCCCCGGCATCCTGAATGTTCAGCCGTTCAAACAGACCTTCCCACGCGGTGAGCGCGGTCAACGGCAGCGCCGCCGCCGCCGCCCAGCCGAGGCTGGCAGGCTTGTGCCCGACAATGCGCGCGTCGATCAGCTGGTGGGTGGTGTTGCTGCCCGGACGGGTGATGTCGCCCGCGTACCACACTTCATCCCCTGGTTTGAATCCGGTGACGCCAGCCCCAACGGCTTTCACAATCCCGCTGGCATCCCACCCGAGCACGCGCGGCTCGCTCAGACCGCTTTTAGCAATGCCCGCGTGGACTTTGGTATCGACCGGGTTAACGGAGGCGGCCTTCACCTCTACCAGCAGATCGCGCTCGCCGGGCTGCGGCATTGGCGGGGTGATTTCAATAAAGGTGCTGGGATTCGCAGGATTAACGGCAATGGCTTTAACTGACATGGTGTGCTCCTCAATGGCATGCGTTTTATTGAGGCTAGTCTATTAAGTGGCCAGCTGCGTGATAAGATGGACAATCAAGAACTCAGCGTTCGTACAGGGTGAACAATCATGTTTAAACAGCTGCAGGATATGGCGCTGTTCGCGCTGGTGGCAGAGATGGGCAGCTTTACCGCTGCCGCTCAGAAGGCCGAACTGCCGAAATCCAGCGTAAGCCAGCGCATCAGCCAGCTGGAGCAGCAGGTGGGGATACGCCTGCTCAACCGCACGACCCGCAGAATCAGCCTGACGTTTGCAGGCGAGCACTATCTGGTGCACTGTCGCGAAATGCTGGCGGCCAGCGAGCGGGCGGAGTATGCCATTCAGCGTCTGCGCGAAAACCCGAGCGGACGGCTGCGCATCACCTGCCCGGCGGGGATTGGGGCGACGCTGCTGGCGCATATGAATGCCGCGTTCCAGCTTCGCTATCCCGACGTATCGCTGGATGTGTCGATCTCCGATGACGTTGTGGACCTGGTCGAGTCCGGCTTTGACGTGGCGCTGCGTACCGGCAAGCCGCAGGACTCCTCCCTGATTGGCCGAATGATCGGGCATTGTCCGCGCTACATGCTGGCCTCGCCGGACTATCTGGCGCGTCGGGCGCCGCTCACGCACCCCCGTCAGCTGGTGGAGCACCGCAGCATTACGCACAGAGCCTGGTCGGAGTGGCTTCTGCGAAGCGAAAATGAGGATTACCGCTACCTGCCTGATAACGCGCACATGACCGATAATCTGGTGTACGCCCGCGAGTGCGCGATGGCCGGGGCGGGGATCACGCTGCTGCCCGCCTTTATGCTGGAAGATAAGGTTGAAAAGGGCGCGCTGGTGCAGGTGCTGCCGGAGTGGAACGTTGAAGGGAACGACCTGTGGCTGGCCTACCCGAGCCGCAAGCTGAACTCGCCCGCGCTGATGAGCTATATCGAGTTTGCGATGCAGTTTGACGAGGTGAAGCGGTATTACGTGGGGCGGTGATTATGTGCGGCCTGATGCCCTCTCCCACGGGGCTGAGGGATCCCCACAAAATAATACCTGCACGGACGACCCCCCTCTCCCTTGAGGGAGAGGGCTGGGGTGAGGGGGAACATACGGCTGTGGGGGTCATTCCGTTCACTTCATGTTCCTTGCTACTCTGTGACAACATGACCGGTGAACGTGCCAGGGTGGCTCAATCGCCACCACCCTGGCGACCCGGGCTCCCGGCGGTAAATCGCCGCTTCGCGGTGCCCTCAGCTTATTCCTCCCGGCTTATCGGGGACGGGCGGAGGTAACGTCCCTGTAAAGCCCGCCCTCTCGGCGCATCCATGCGCCTCGCCCCGGCCTTCCGGAAACGCTTCGGCGATTTACAGCCGGACCAGGGCGTCGCTGTAAGTCATTAATTTTGCATAAGAAACGTTAATCGCTTCAGGTAAAAAATTACTGGGGATTCCCCAGCCCACGGGGAGAGGGAACAAACATAAAAAACGGCAACCGAAGTTGCCGTTTTGCTTTTATTTCGAAATACGCTTGTACTTAATACGCTTCGGCTCCAGCGCGTCGGCGCCCAGCGTGCGTTTCTTGTACTCTTCGTATTCGGTGAAGTTACCTTCGAAGAACTCCACCTTACCTTCATCCTGGTAGTCCAGGATGTGGGTCGCGATACGGTCCAGGAACCAGCGGTCGTGCGAGATAACCATCGCGCAGCCCGGGAACTCCAGCAGGGCGTTTTCCAGCGCGCGCAGGGTTTCAATGTCCAGGTCGTTTGTTGGTTCATCGAGCAGCAGCACGTTACCGCCCACCTGCAGCAGCTTCGCCAGGTGCAGACGACCGCGCTCACCGCCAGACAGCTCGCCCACGCGTTTGCCCTGGTCGGTGCCCTTGAAGTTGAAGCGGCCAACGTAGGCGCGGCTTGGCATTTCGGTGTTGCCGATACGCATGATATCCAGACCGCCGGAAACCTCTTCCCACACGGTTTTGCTGTTGTCCATCGCGTCACGGAACTGGTCAACGGACGCCAGCTTCACGGTCTCGCCCAGGGTGATAGAGCCGCTGTCAGGCTGCTCCTGACCGGACATCATGCGGAACAGGGTCGATTTACCCGCGCCGTTCGGACCGATGATCCCGACGATAGCCCCTTTCGGTACGGAGAAGGTCAGGTCGTCAATCAGCAGGCGGTCGCCGTATGACTTACGCAGATTGGTGACTTCAACCACTTTATCCCCCAGACGTGCTCCAGGCGGAATAAACAGTTCGTTGGTTTCGTTACGTTTCTGGTATTCGGTGTTGTTCAGCTCTTCAAAGCGCGCCAGACGGGCTTTGCCCTTAGACTGACGGCCTTTAGCGCCCTGACGCACCCACTCCAGCTCTTTCTCGATAGACTTACGACGCGCCGCTTCCTGAGAAGCTTCCTGCGCCAGACGCTGATCTTTCTGCTCCAGCCAGGAGGAGTAGTTGCCTTCCCACGGAATACCCTCGCCGCGGTCCAGCTCCAGGATCCAGCCGGCGACGTTGTCGAGGAAGTAACGGTCGTGTGTAATCGCCACAACGGTGCCTTCGAAGTCGTGCAGGAAGCGCTCCAGCCACGCCACGGATTCCGCATCCAGGTGGTTCGTCGGTTCGTCCAGCAGCAGCATGTCTGGTTTTTCCAGCAGCAGGCGGCACAGCGCCACGCGGCGGCGCTCACCACCGGAGAGATTCGCGATTTTCGCATCCCAGTCCGGCAGGCGCAGGGCGTCAGCCGCGCGCTCCAGCTGCACGTTCAGGTTATGACCGTCGTGCGCCTGGATAATCTCTTCATACTTGCCCTGCTGCGCGGCCAGCTTGTCGAAGTCCGCATCCGGCTCGGCGTATTTGGCATACACTTCATCCAGACCTTTCAGGGCGTTAACCACTTCGGAAACCGCTTCTTCAACGGATTCACGCACGGTGTGTTCCGGGTTCAGCTGAGGTTCCTGCGGCAGGTAGCCGATCTTGATGCCGGGCTGCGGACGGGCTTCACCTTCGATGTCTGTATCGATGCCGGCCATGATGCGCAGCAGGGTGGACTTACCGGCACCGTTGAGACCCAGAACACCGATTTTTGCGCCCGGGAAGAAGCTCAGCGAGATATTTTTAAGAATATGACGTTTCGGCGGGACAACTTTGCCGACACGATGCATGGTATAAACGAATTGAGCCACGTTGGACTTCGCCTCTTTTATCGTAATGAGAAGGAATTTCAGCCTCGAAGTGTAGCCTTTTTCACGCCCTAATCCCAGCCAGGAACGTCGGGAGTGTTAAAACGCGCAAGAAAGGTAAAAAAGTGTCCATAACGTGGCGCGTTGCAGGATGCCTGGTTAGCATAAGTTGGTGTGACTTTGACGTGGCAAGACGCTGCAATTGACGAAAAAACAATGAGGAAGAGCGTGTGGAAAAAGCCAAACGGGTGGTCTGGCGTCTGCTGGCTGCCAGCGTATGCGTAATGGCGGTAAGCCAGGCGGTATATGCCGATTCACTGGATGAACAACGTAATCGCTACGCTCAGATTAAACAGGCGTGGGACAACAGGCAGATGGATACCGTGCAGGCGCTGATGCCGACGCTCAAGGATTATCCGCTGTATCCGTATCTGGAGTATCGCCAGATTACGGACGATCTCATGAACCAGCCTACCGTTACCGTAAATAACTTCATCCAGGCGAACCCGACCCTGCCGCCTGCCCGAAATCTTCAGTCTCGTTTCGTGAATGAGCTGGCGCGTCGCGAAGACTGGCGCGGCCTGCTGGCGTTTAGCCCTGAAAAGCCGAACACCACCGAAGCGCAGTGTAACTACTACTATGCGAAATGGGCGACCGGACAGCAGGAAGAAGCCTGGGCCGGGGCGAAAGAGCTCTGGCTGACCGGCAAAAGCCAGCCGAACGCCTGTGATTCTCTGTTCGGCGCGTGGCGCGCCTCCGGCAAGCAGGATCCGCTGGCCTATCTTGAGCGTATCCGCCTGGCGATGAAGGCCGGCAACACGCGTCTGGTGACCACGCTGGCGGGTCAGATGCCGTCCGATTACCAGACGATCTCCACCGCGGTTATCTCGCTGGCAAACGATCCCAACAGCGTCCTGACCTTTGCCCGCAGCACGGGCGCGACCGATTTTACCCGCCAGATGGCGGCGGTCGCCTTTGCCAGCGTGGCGCGTGACGACGTGGAAAACGCCCGGCTGATGATCCCGCAGCTGGTGCAGGCGCAGCAGCTCAATGAGGAGCAAACCCAGGAGCTGCGCGATATCGTGGCGTGGCGACTGATGGGCACCGACGTGACCGACGAACAGGCGCGCTGGCGAGACGATGCCATCATGCGTTCGAACTCCACGTCGCTGGTGGAGCGCCGCGTGCGCATGGCGCTGGGTACGGGCGATCGTCGTGGGCTCAATACCTGGCTTGCGCGGTTGCCAATGGAGGCCAAAGAGAAAGACGAATGGCGCTACTGGCAGGCCGATCTGCTGATGGAGCGCGGTCGTGATGATGAAGCCAAAGAGATCCTTCATTCGCTGATGCAGCAGCGCGGGTTCTACCCGATGGCGGCCGCGCAGCGCCTGGGCGAGGAGTACACCTTCCGCATTGATAAAGCGCCTGCCAACGCGAACCCGGCGCTGACGCAGGGGCCGGAAATGGCGCGCGTTCGCGAGCTGATGTACTGGAATATGGATAACACCGCGCGCAGCGAGTGGGCGAACCTGGTGACCAGCCGCACCACCGACGAAAAAGCCCAGCTTGCTCGCTATGCGTTTGATAATCACTGGTGGGATCTCAGCGTGCAGGCGACGATCGCCGGCAAGCTCTGGGATCATCTCGAAGAGCGTTTCCCGCTGGCTTACAAGGATCTGTTCGATCGCTACACCAGCGGCAAAGATATCCCGCAAAGCTACGCGATGGCGATTGCTCGTCAGGAGAGCGCGTGGAACCCGAAGGTCCGCTCCCCGGTGGGGGCCAGCGGTCTGATGCAGATTATGCCGGGCACGG
This sequence comes from Enterobacter cloacae complex sp. ECC445, assembly GCF_021892025.1. Taxonomy (NCBI): domain Bacteria; kingdom Pseudomonadati; phylum Pseudomonadota; class Gammaproteobacteria; order Enterobacterales; family Enterobacteriaceae; genus Enterobacter; species Enterobacter cloacae complex sp. ECC445. The sequence goes on from NZ_JAKLRZ010000008.1 coordinate 116,524, forward strand.
CGACGCACACGGTGAAGATGTTTAACATCCCTGGGTACAGCAGCCCGTCACAGCTGCTGGATCCGGATACCAACATCAACATCGGCACGAGCTACCTGCAGTACGTCTATCAGCAGTTCGGCAATAACCGCATCTTCTCGTCGGCGGCCTATAACGCGGGGCCGGGACGCGTGCGTACCTGGCTCGGCAACAGCGCCGGACGCATCGACGCCGTGGCGTTTGTTGAGAGCATTCCGTTCTCGGAAACGCGCGGCTACGTGAAGAACGTGCTGGCCTATGACGCCTACTATCGCTACTTCATGGGGCAGAAAGATACCCTGATGAGCGACGCCGAGTGGCAGAGACGTTACTGATCGGCGTGGGTTGTGTTATGCTGTACTCGCTAATGAGTACAAGAGGCAGCATAACATGACCCAGCATTCCCCGTATTCCTCGGCCATGGCCGAACAACGTCATCAGGAGTGGCTTCGTTTTGTGGAGCTGCTTCGCCAGTCTTACGAGCAGGATCTGCATTTACCCCTGATGCAGCTGATGCTCACGCCGGACGAGCGCGAGGCGCTGGGTACGCGCGTGCGGATAATTGAAGAGTTGCTGCGCGGCGAGATGAGCCAGCGCGAGCTGAAAAATGAGCTCGGCGCGGGCATCGCAACGATCACCCGCGGATCGAACAGCCTGAAGTCGGCGCCGGTCGAATTGCGCCAGTGGCTGGAAGCGGTATTGTTGAAAAACGCCTAACGATAGATCGCGTTATGGAACGGGCTTAGCGCCAGGATCACCGCCTGGTGATAAACGCCTGAACGCGTCAGCGCGCCGGCGGTAAAGACGCCAATCGCCCCTTCTTTACGGCCAATCTCATCAATGCCGGTGTACTGCGACATCACCGGCCCGAGCGCTTCACCCGCACGCACTTTTTCCAGAATGATTTCCGGCAGGGGCAGGGTGGCCGAACGCGCTTCGCCGCGCTGTTCACGGCTTTCGATCACCACCCAGCTAAAGGTTGCGCCTTCGTCGATACCGGCTTCAATCGCCACCCAAAAGTCCGCATCCGGTGCCGCAGCCCTGGCATTTGCCACGCGATTTCGTGCGCCAGCGCGCGTTTCCTCGCTGCCAAACGGCTGTTCAGGAACGCCACTCTCGACGCCGATGGCCTCAATATGGCAGGATCCTGCGCCGAAGATCTCGTCAAATGCCCTTAGAATTGCCTGAATTTTGGCAGGATTAGTGGTAGCAGAGACAACATGGTGCATAATTAAGCTCGATTCAAAAAAAACTCATCGCAGTATAACGGAAAAAAAGCATGTTACAGGTATACCTTGTTCGCCACGGTGAAACGCAGTGGAACGCCGAGCGACGTATTCAAGGCCAGTCAGACAGTCCTCTCACTGAGAAGGGCGTGCAGCAAGCGTGGCAGGTGGCGGAGCGTGCCAGAACGCTGGGCATTACCCACGTGATTACCAGCGATTTAGGTCGCACACAGCAGACGGCGCGCATCATCGCAGATGCCTGCGGCTGTGACGTACTGCTTGAACCGCGCCTGCGCGAGCTGGATATGGGCGTGCTGGAAAAACGCCATATCGATACGCTGACGGAAACGGAAGAGGGCTGGCGCCGCACGCTGGTGAACGGTACCGAAGATGGCCGCATTCCTGAAGGCGAATCCATGCAGGAGCTCAGCGTGCGTATGCATGCCGCGCTGGCGGAATGCCTGAAGCTTCCGGCGGGAAGCCGTCCGCTGCTGGTGAGTCACGGGATTGCGTTGGGTTGCCTGGTGAGCACCATTCTGGGATTACCGGCTTACGCCGAGCGTCGTCTGCGTCTGCGCAACTGCTCTATTTCCCGCATTGATTATCAGGAAAGCGCATGGCTGGCGTCGGGCTGGGTCGTGGAGATGGCAGGGGACATTTCGCATCTTGATGCCCCTGCGCTTGATGAACTGCAGCGTTAACGACGTATCGGAATCAAGAATTCCATTCGCAGATTGATTGGGCCTTCTTCCGGTTTGGCATCCTGCGCCGGGTAGTAGCGCTCAATGTCCTGACCTTTACGGCGATTCAGATTCAGCATCGGCATGCAGGTTCCGTAAACGGTCAGGATGAACTCCTGGACCCCCGTTCCCAGACCTTCATAGGCGAACATCACGTATTCGCCGCCTTCCAGTACGACAGGCTTAGACCCCTGAATGTAGCCATTGGCCATCTCTGGCGTCAGCGCGGTGGTGTAGAATACCTCCTGCTCGTCGTCTTTTTCCTGGCTTGGGTGCGTTTCGTTGAGGCCATACAGGATGGGCGGGATCGCCGGCGCGTGGCTCAGGAAGTCGCGCCAGAACTGAACGCGCATCTGATGACGGAACTCGGAGATCTGCTCCAGGGAGCAGGAGTAGCTCTGGGTTGTACCGATCAGATGGGTTTCCGGCAGCGTAACGATGTCATACTTCGGCATGGCGAATTCGCCCAGGCGCAGCGGCGGACGCATGCCAAACGAGCTCCAGTCAGGGGAGCGACGATAAAGCGCTGGCGTCAACGAGAACTGTTTTTTAAAGGCGCGGGTGAAGGTCTGCTGCGAATCGAAACGATACTGCAGGGCAATATCCAGGATCGGCCGCGCGGTCAGGCGCAGTGCCACAGCAGATTTCGATAAACGACGCGCGCGAATATAGGCCCCGATAGCATGACCGGTGACATCCTTGAACATCCTTTGCAGATGCCACTTGGAATAGCCTGCTTTAGCCGCCACATTATCCAGTGACAAAGGCTGGTCGAGATGACCTTCCAGCCAGGTGAGCAGGTCGCGAATAATTCCAGCCTGATCCATATACTATCCTCATCCTTAAAACAGCAGGTGCCTGATAACAGGTTAGCGGATAATAGCATTTTTTGATGTTTTAGCATTCAGTGTTTTTTTTGCGCTTAAATGCTTTTTCGCTACGATTTTGGGTGAATATATTCTAATCCTGTGATCTTGCTACATTTTTGTCTAAAGTGTTGAATAATCGATCAGCGTAATTTTAAAGAATGGTAACAATATGAAATACAAGACTTTGATCCTCACCGCGTTAATGTTGATGGTTGGGCGCGTGGCGCAGGCTGAACAGATTGGTTCCGTCGATACCGTGTTTAAAATGTTTGGCCCAGACCACAAAATCGTGGTGGAGGCGTTTGACGATCCGGACGTGAAAAACGTTACCTGCTACGTCAGCCGCGCGAAAACGGGCGGTATCAAAGGCGGTTTGGGGCTGGCGGAAGACACCTCCGACGCGGCAATCTCCTGCCAGCAGGTGGGGCCGGTTGAATTGAGCGATAAAATTAAAAACGGTAAAGCGCAGGGCGACGTGGTATTCCAGAAACGGACCTCGCTGGTGTTTAAAAAGCTGCAGGTGGTGCGTTTCTACGACGCGAAGCGCAATACGCTGGCTTACCTGGCCTATTCTGACAAAGTAGTGGAAGGCTCGCCGAAAAACGCGATCAGCGCGGTGCCGATTATGCCGTGGCATTAATTCAGGGATGAGCTATGCAACAACCTGTGATCTGGCTGGTTGAGGACGAAACCAGTATCGCCGATACGCTGATCTACATGCTTCAGCAGGAAGGATTCGCGGTAAAGGCGTTTGAACGCGGTTTACCCGTGCTCGAGGAGGCGCGACGGCAGGTACCAGCGCTCGCTATTCTGGATGTTGGTCTGCCGGACATCAGTGGGTTTGAGCTTTGCCGCCGGCTGCTGGCGCAGCATCCTTCGCTGCTCGTGCTGTTTCTGACGGCGCGCAGTGATGAGGTAGATAAGCTGCTTGGCCTGGAAATAGGCGCTGATGACTACGTTGCGAAACCCTTCTCCCCCCGTGAAGTCTGCGCGCGGGTGCGGACGATTTTACGGCGCATGCAAAAATCTGCCGCGCCAACAGAGACGCTGCGCATCGGGCAGTTTGAACTGAACGAGCCTGCCGCGCGCATTAGCTGGTACGGTGAAGCTCTCCCCCTGACCCGATACGAATTCTTGTTGCTCAAAACCCTGCTACAGGCCCCCGGGCGGGTATTTTCACGTCAGCAGCTGATGGACAAGGTATGGGGCGAAGACGGCGACAGCTTCGATCGAACCGTGGACACCCACATCAAAACCCTGCGCGCCAAGCTGCGGGCGGTGAATGAGGAAATTTCGCCCATCAGCACCCATCGCGGTATGGGCTATAGTCTGGGCCTTTACTGATGCGCATTGGGATGCGGTTGTTGCTGGGATATTTCCTGATCGTCGCCATCGCCGCGTGGTTCGTGCTGTCGATCTTTGTTCAGGAAGTGAAGCCCGGCGTGCGCAGGGCCACCGAGGGCACGCTAATCGATACCGCGACCCTGTTGGCCGAAATCGGACGCGATGATTTGCTTTCGGGTCATGCGCAGCAGGGGAAACTGGCGCAGGCCTTTTCTCAGCTTCATCAGCGCCCTTTTCGCGCCAATATCGGCGGGATTCATAAAGTGCGTAACGAGTATCACGTCTACATGACCGATGCGCAGGGCCGCGTCGTGTTTGATTCCGCGGGTCTGGCCGTGGGGCAAGACTACTCGTGCTGGAACGATGTCTGGCTGACGCTTCGCGGCGAATACGGCGCGCGCAGTACTCAAAGTAAATCCGACGATCCGGAGAGCACGGTGATGTATGTGGCCGCGCCGGTTGTGGAGCAGGGCAAGATTATCGGCGTGCTGTCGGTCGGGAAACCGAACAGCGCGATGGCACCGGTGATTCACCGCAGCGAGCGACGTATCCTCTGGGCAGGCGGGGCGCTGCTCGGCATTGCTCTCCTGATTGGCTTTGCAGTGGCGTGGTGGATCAATCGATCCATCGCTACGTTATCGCGCTATGCCGACTCGGTGACCACGGATGCGCCTCTGCCGCTGCCTAATCCAGGCAGTAGCGAACTGCAAAAGCTGGCCCAGGCGCTGGAGAATATGCGCATTCGCCTGGAAGGGAAAAACTACATTGAACGCTACGTCCATGCGCTGACCCACGAGCTGAAAAGCCCCCTCGCCGCCATACGCGGCGCGGCAGAAATTCTCTCCGAGCAGCCGCCGCCGCAGGTGGCCACGCGGTTTATCGATAATATTCTGGTGCAAAACGCGCGTATGCAGTCGCTGGTTGAAAAACTGCTCACGCAGGCGCGGCTTGAAAATCGGGTCGAGATTACGCCTCAGACCGTCCGTGTCGATCTGCTGTTTACGCGGCTTGCCGACGCGCGCTCGGCGCTGCTGGCGGCAAAAGAGATTGGGCTGACCCTCCAGCCCGCTTCGCGTCATGTTGAAGGGGATCCCGACCTGCTCGAGCAGGCGCTCGGCAATTTGCTGGATAACGCCATCGATTTTACGCCGCAGGGCGGCACCGTTGAACTGGCGGCCCGGGAAGATCAGGGGGAAGTCCGGCTTATCGTCACCGACAGCGGGAGCGGGATCCCGGATTACGCGCTGGAGCGTATTTTTGAACGCTTCTATTCCCTTCCTCGCGAGAACGGGCTGAAGAGCAGCGGGCTCGGGCTGGCGTTTGTCCAGGAGGTGGCGCGTCTGCATCAGGGAGAGATCACATTGCGTAATCGTGATGAAGGTGGCGTGATGGCCACGCTGACGCTTCACCGTCCCTTCACATAGCTTCAAACTGACCCCACATACCCTGGTTACGCTCTCCTCATCACAAAGGAGACGTAATGATGAAATCCCCCCTGTTCTGGAAAGTAAGCACCCTGCTGGGGTGCATTCTGCTGCTGTTAGTCCCGCTGTTTATGGTGAGTAACCTCATTTCAGAGCGTGAAAGCTACCGTAATGATGTCGAAAATACGCTTCGCCAGAGCACCAGCGGACCGCAAAAACTGGTCGGCCCGCTGATTGCGATTCCGGTGACAGAGATCTTTTACAAGCAAGAGGATGAGAAGAAGGTCGAGTACAAGAAAAGCTATCTGCATTTTATCCTCCCGGAGTCTTTGCTTGTTGAGGGTAACCAGCGCGTCGAGTCCAGGAATATCGGCATCTATGACGGCCAAATCTGGAACAACGCTCTCAATATAAAGGCGCAGTTCAACACCGAAAAAATGACGCAGCTGAAAGGGGAAACGATGACCCTGGGGCAGCCGTTTATCGTTGTGGGGGTGGGCGATGCGCGCGGTATTGGCACGGTGAAAGTCTCCAGTATCAACGGCGAGACGCTGAGCGTAGAGCCGGGTTCGGGCGTGTCTGGAGCGCTTTCCGGTGTACATATTCCGCTGACGGATAAAGCGCTGGAGTCAAAAACGTTTGCCATGGAGATGTCGCTGAATCTGGCGGGGACGGGGAGTTTTGCCGTGGTGCCCGTGGGACGTAACAGCGAAATGGAGTTGAACAGCAACTGGCCGCATCCGGGCTTTATGGGCAACTATCTGCCGGTGAAACATAAAATTGGTGATTCAGGTTTTCAGGCGAGCTGGCAGAGCAGCTGGTTTGCAAACAACCTTGAGGGCTGGTTTAACGGGAGCGAATCGCCAGAGTGGGAATCAATCCCTGCTTTTAGCGTTACGGTAGCCACGCCTGCCGATCAGTACCAGCTGACCGATCGTGCGATCAAGTACGCCATTTTACTGATTGCGCTGACGTTTATGGCCTTCTTTGTCTTCGAAACCTTAACCGGATTACGCCTTCACCCGATGCAGTATCTGCTGGTGGGGCTGTCGCTGGTCCTGTTCTATCTGGTGCTGCTGGCGCTGTCTGAACACGTCGGGTTTACGCCCGCGTGGGTTGTTGCAAGCCTGGTGGGTGGAGCAATGAACGGGATGTACCTGCAGGCCGTGCTGAAAAGCTGGAAGCGGAGCGGGCTGTTTGTGCTGGCGCTACTCGGGCTGGACGTGGTGATGTGGTTCCTGCTGCGCTCGGAGGACAGCGCGCTGCTGTTGGGGTCAGCGGTTCTCGCCCTGGCGCTGTTCGCCGTGATGTACCTGACCCGGCATTTCGACTGGTACTCGCTCTCTCAGCCGAAGCGGCGTGAACCACCCGCAGAGCCCGATAACGATACGATGCGGATCTGGAAATAAAAAAACGGCGCAAATGCGCCGTTTTTAAATACGTTAACTGCGGGATTATTCCTGCAGATCGCCGCAGAAACGGTAACCTTCACCGTGGATCGTGGCGATGATTTCCGGCGTATCTGGCGTAGATTCGAAATGCTTACGAATACGACGGATGGTCACGTCTACGGTACGGTCGTGCGGCTTCAGCTCGCGGCCGGTCATTTTCTTCAGCAGTTCTGCACGGGACTGAATTTTGCCCGGGTTTTCGCAGAAGTGCAGCATCGCGCGGAATTCGCTGCGCGGCAGTTTATACTGCTCACCGTTCGGGCTGATCAGCGAACGGCTATTGATATCAAGTTCCCAGCCGTTGAATTTGTAGCTGTCTACGCTACGACGCTCTTCGCTGACCGTACCCAGGTTCATGGTGCGGGACAGCAGGTTGCGTGCACGAATGGTTAACTCGCGAGGATTGAACGGCTTGGTGATGTAGTCATCCGCACCGATTTCCAGGCCAAGAATTTTATCAACTTCGTTATCACGGCCCGTCAGGAACATTAACGCGACGTTCGCCTGCTCGCGCAGTTCGCGCGCCAGAAGAAGACCGTTTTTGCCCGGCAGGTTAATGTCCATGATCACCAGGTTGATATCATTTTCAGAAAGGATCTGATGCATCTCTGCGCCATCGGTCGCTTCAAAGACATCGTAGCCTTCTGCTTCGAAAATGCTCTTTAACGTGTTGCGTGTTACCAACTCGTCTTCAACGATAAGAATGTGCGGGGTCTGCATGTTTGCTACCTAAATTGCCAACTAAATCGAAACAGGAAGTACAAAAGTCCCTGACCTGCCTGATGCATGTCGCAAATTAACATGATCGGCTTAACGTGACTAAAGTACGTAATTGCGTTCTTGATGCACTTTCCATCAACGTCAACAACATCATTAGCTTGGTCTTGGGTACTTTCCCTTTGGACCCGACAGTGTCAAAAACGGCTGTCATCCTAACCATTTTAACAGCAACATAACAGGCTAAGTGACACCAGACACCCAATAAAACTACGCTTCGTTGACATATATCAAGTTCAATTGTAGCACGTTAACAGTTTGATGAAATCATCGTAGCCGAATGCTAGCCTTTGTCACAATTTTTCAATAAACCAACTAGTTGCGGACATTGATTTATAAACAATGCGAATCCAATCAGAATAGGGTATTCATATCGCTATTATCATTATAAAACATAGGGATAATAGTGTTCTGTTAACATTCTAACTGATTGTTCAGACAAGGAATAGTTTAGCGTTTTTAATTTGTTGTGAAACGCTATTTCGGTGATTTGTGTTGCAATTTTGTAAATTCGCGCTGCGTAATATGTTGAAGTGCATCACATTTTTACCGGCTAACTGATTAAAAAGAGAGCATAAATGCATCTGTCGATTGTACTGGTTGCCCCAGCCAGAGCGGAAAATATAGGCGCTGCCGCGCGTGCCATGAAGACCATGGGTTTTACCGATTTACGTATTGTGGACAGTACGGCGCATCTGGAGCCCGCCGCCCGTTGGGTGGCGCACGGTTCGGGAGATATTCTTGATAATATAACCACTTACGCTACGCTTGCCGACGCGCTGCATGACATTTCGTTTACCGTTGCCACCACCGCACGCAGCCGGGCGAAGTTCTATTACTACGCCACGCCTGCCGAGCTGGTGCCCATGCTGGAAGAGAAAAGCCAGTGGCTGGAGAAAGCCGCGCTGGTGTTTGGGCGCGAGGATTCGGGATTAACCAACGATGAGCTGGCGCTGGCTGACGTTCTTACCGGTGCGCCGATGGTCGCGGATTATCCCTCCCTGAACTTAGGCCAGGCGGTCATGGTGTATTGCTATCAATTAGCATCCTTAATACAAATTCCCCAGCCGCAAAATACAGGAACCGATGAAAACCAGCTGGCCGCACTTCGCGCTCGCGTGGATAACCTGTTAGTGCAGCTGAATGTCGCTGGCGATCAAAAAATGGCTGACTGGCTGCACCAGCGTCTTGGGCGACTTGAACAGCGGGACACGGCAATGTTGCACCGTTTGCTACACGATATTGAAAAAAAATTAGCCGAGTAAAATACTGCCATAAGTTTTTATTATGGCGAATAAGTCTGTCTGGGTGGGTTGCATATGGGGGAATCGGATGAAAATAAATCGGCGAGCAGCGGGACGTGAGAGTCTCGCGAATTGTGATCAAATTAAAAATTCGTTGACTTAAGGTGCCCGATCCTTTAACCCTAAAAGAATACAGCACAGACAGATAATAATGACAGAGTACACAACATCCATGAAACGCATCAGCATCACCACCATTACCACAACCATCATCATTACCACAGGTAACGATGCGGGCTGACGCGTACAGGAAAAACAAAAAAAAGCCCGCACCTGAACAGTGCGGGCTTTTTTTTCGGCTAAAGGAAACGAGGTAGAACCATGCGAGTGTTGAAGTTCGGCGGTACATCAGTGGCAAATGCAGAGCGATTTCTGCGTGTTGCCGATATCCTGGAAAGCAACGCCAGGCAGGGGCAGGTTGCGACCGTGCTCTCTGCCCCGGCAAAAATCACGAACCATCTGGTGGCGATGATTGAAAAAACCATCGGTGGCCAGGATGCACTCCCGAACATCAGCGACGCAGAGCGTATCTTCGCTGACCTGCTGCAGGGGCTGGCAGAGGCGCTGCCTGGTTTCCCGCACGCGCAGCTGAAGTCCTTCGTTGAGCAGGAATTCGCGCAAATTAAACACGTCCTGCACGGCATCAGCCTTCTCGGCCAGTGCCCGGACAGCGTCAACGCGGCGCTGATCTGCCGCGGAGAAAAACTCTCTATCGCCATCATGGCCGGCGTGCTGGAAGCGCGCGGCCATCGCGTGACCGCGATCGATCCGGTTGAAAAACTGCTGGCGGTGGGCCACTACCTCGAATCCACCGTTGATATTGCCGAATCAACCCGCCGTATCGCCGCCAGCAAAATCCCCGCTGACCATATGATCCTGATGGCAGGCTTCACCGCCGGTAACGAGAAGGGCGAGCTGGTGGTGCTGGGCCGTAACGGCTCCGACTACTCTGCCGCCGTGCTGGCCGCCTGCTTACGCGCGGACTGTTGCGAGATCTGGACTGACGTCGACGGGGTCTATACCTGCGACCCGCGCCAGGTTCCGGACGCCAGGCTGCTGAAGTCGATGTCGTACCAGGAAGCGATGGAGCTTTCCTACTTCGGCGCCAAAGTGCTTCACCCGCGTACCATCTCCCCGATTGCCCAGTTCCAGATCCCTTGCCTGATTAAAAACACCGGTAACCCGCAGGCGCCGGGCACGCTGATTGGCGCGAGCACCGATGAGGACGGCCTGCCGGTGAAAGGCATCTCCAACCTGAATAACATGGCGATGTTCAGCGTCTCCGGTCCGGGAATGAAAGGGATGGTCGGCATGGCGGCGCGCGTCTTTGCGGCCATGTCCCGCAACGGGATCTCGGTGGTGCTGATTACCCAATCCTCTTCCGAATACAGCATCAGCTTCTGCGTGCCGCAGGCTGACTGCCTGCGCGCTCGCCGCGCGCTCGAGGAAGAGTTCTACCTGGAGCTGAAAGAAGAGCTGCTGGAGCCGCTCGCGATTCAGGAGCGTCTGGCGATTATCTCTGTCGTCGGCGACGGCATGCGCACCCTGCGCGGCATCTCCGCCAAGTTCTTTGCCGCGCTGGCGCGGGCCAATATAAACATCGTGGCGATTGCCCAGGGCTCGTCAGAGCGTTCTATCTCCGTGGTGGTGGATAACGACGATGCCACCACCGGCGTGCGCGTGGTTCACCAGATGCTGTTCAACACCGATCAGGTCATCGAGCTGTTCCTGATTGGCGTGGGCGGCGTAGGCGGCGCGCTGCTGGAGCAGGTGAAGCGTCAGCAGGCGTGGCTGAAGAAGAAACATATCGATCTGCGCGTCTGCGGCATCGCGAATTCCAAAGCGCTGTTGACTAACGTCCACGGCCTGAACCTGGAAAACTGGCAGGCCGAGATGAATGAGGCGAAAGAGCCTTTCAACCTGGGCCGCCTGATCCGTCTGGTAAAAGAGTATCACCTGCTTAACCCGGTGATCGTCGACTGTACCTCGAACCAGGCGGTGGCCGACCAGTACGCGGACTTCCTGCGCGAAGGTTTCCACGTGGTGACGCCGAACAAAAAGGCCAACACCTCGTCGATGGATTACTATCACCAGCTGCGCCTGGCGGCGAGCAAGTCGCGCCGCAAGTTCCTGTACGACACCAACGTGGGCGCGGGCCTGCCGGTTATCGAGAACCTGCAGAACCTGCTTAACGCGGGCGACGAGCTGCAGCGTTTCTCCGGCATTCTCTCCGGCTCCCTGTCGTTTATCTTCGGCAAGCTGGACGAGGGCACGAGCCTCTCGGAAGCGACCCGCGCCGCGCGCGAGCTGGGCTATACCGAGCCGGATCCGCGGGACGATCTCTCCGGCATGGACGTGGCGCGCAAGCTGCTGATCCTCGTGCGCGAAACGGGCCGCGAGCTGGAGCTTTCGGATATTGTGATTGAACCCGTGTTGCCAGCCGAGTTTGACAGCAGCGGTGATGTCAGCACCTTTATGGCAAATTTACCCCAGCTTGACGATGCTTTTGCCGCGCGCGTGGCGAAAGCCCGTGATGAAGGTAAGGTATTGCGCTATGTTGGCAACATTGAAGAAGATGGCGTGTGCCGGGTGAAGATTGCTGAAGTGGACGGCAACGACCCGCTATACAAAGTCAAAAACGGCGAAAACGCCCTCGCGTTTTACAGCCACTATTATCAGCCACTGCCGCTGGTACTTCGCGGCTATGGCGCAGGGAACGATGTTACGGCGGCGGGTGTGTTTGCCGATCTGCTGCGTACCCTGTCATGGAAGTTAGGAGTTTAACATGGTCAAAGTTTATGCCCCGGCTTCCAGCGCGAATATGAGCGTCGGATTTGACGTGCTGGGCGCGGCGGTGACGCCGGTGGATGGTTCGCTGCTGGGCGATACGGTGACGGTGGAAGCGGCAGACAGCTTCAGCCTGAATAACGTGGGCCGCTTCGCCAGCAAGCTGCCGACGGAGCCGCGCGAGAATATCGTCTATCAGTGCTGGGAACGCTTCTGTCAGGAGATCGGTAAAAACGTGCCGGTTGCCATGACGCTGGAAAAAAGTATGCCGATTGGCTCGGGCCTGGGCTCCAGCGCCTGTTCCGTGGTCGCCGCGCTGGTGGCGATGAACGAGCACTGCGGCAAGCCGCTGAACAATAACCGGCTGCTGGGGTTAATGGGCGAGCTGGAAGGGCGCATTTCAGGCAGCATTCACTATGACAACGTGGCGCCGTGCTTCCTCGGCGGCATGCAGCTGATGATCGAAGAAAATGGCATCATCAGCCAGCAGGTGCCAGGGTTTGATGAGTGGCTGTGGGTGCTGGCCTATCCGGGCATTAAGGTGTCTACCGCGGAAGCGCGTGCGATCCTGCCCGCGCAGTATCGTCGTCAGGACTGTATCGCCCACGGGCGTCATCTGGCGGGCTTTATCCACGCCTGCTACACCCGTCAGCCGCAGCTGGCGGCCAAGCTGATGAAGGACGTCATTGCCGAGCCGTACCGCACAAAGCTGCTGCCCGGCTTTAACGAGGCGCGGCAGGCATCAATGGATATCGGCGCGCAGGCGTGCGGCATTTCCGGCTCTGGCCCGACGCTGTTCGCCCTTTGCGACAAGCCTGACACCGCGCAGCGCGTGGCGGACTGGCTCTCTAAACACTACCTGCAAAATCAGGAAGGCTTTGTTCATATTTGCCGTCTGGACACGGCTGGCGCACGAGTACTGGGATAATTAATGAAACTCTACAACCTTAAAGATCATAACGAGCAGGTCAGCTTCGCGCAGGCGGTGACTCAGGGACTGGGCAAAAATCAGGGGCTGTTTTTCCCGCACGACCTGCCGGAATTCCAGCTGACCGAGATTGATGAGCTGCTGAAGCAGGACTTTGTCACGCGCAGCACCAAAATTCTCTCCGCGTTTATCGGTGATGAAATCCCGCAGGAGCTGCTGGAAGAGCGCGTGCGCGCGGCGTTTGCGTTCCCGGCGCCGGTTCAGCAGGTTGAGCCTGACGTTGGCTGCCTGGAGCTGTTCCACGGCCCGACCCTGGCGTTTAAAGACTTCGGCGGCCGCTTTATGGCGCAGATGCTGACCCACATCAGCGGCGATAAACCGGTGACCATCCTGACCGCAACTTCCGGAGATACCGGCGCGGCGGTGGCACACGCGTTCTACGGCCTGAAAAACGTCCGCGTGGTGATCCTCTATCCGAAAGGCAAAATCAGCCCGCTGCAGGAGAAACTGTTCTGCACCCTCGGCGGCAACATTGAAACCGTGGCAATTGACGGCGATTTCGATGCCTGCCAGGCGCTGGTCAAGCAGGCCTTCGACGACGAAGAGCTGAAGGTGGCCCTGGGGCTGAACTCCGCCAACTCCATCAACATCAGCCGTCTGCTGGCGCAGATCTGCTACTACTTCGAAGCGGTAGCGCAGCTGCCGCAGGACGCGCGCAACCAGCTGGTGATCTCCGTGCCGAGCGGTAACTTCGGCGATCTGACGGCGGGCCTGCTGGCGAAGTCCCTGGGGCTGCCGGTGAAGCGCTTTATCGCCGCCACCAACGCCAACGACACCGTGCCGCGCTTCCTCAAAGACGGGAAGTGGGCGCCGAACGCCACGCAGGCGACGCTCTCCAACGCGATGGACGTGTCCCAGCCAAACAACTGGCCGCGCGTGGAAGAGCTGTTCCGCCGTAAGATCTGGCGTCTGGGTGACCTGGGCTACGCTGCGGTGACGGATGAGACCACCAAAGCAACGATGCGCGAGCTGAAGGCGGTGGGGTATACCTCTGAGCCTCACGCGGCGATTGCCTACCGCGCGCTGCGCGACCAGCTTAACCCGGGTGAGTATGGCCTGTTCCTCGGCACCGCGCATCCGGCGAAGTTCAAGGAGAGCGTGGAAGCGATCCTCGGCGAAACGCTGCCGCTGCCGAAAGAGCTGGCCGAGCGTGCCGACCTGCCGCTGCTGTCTCATGAGCTGCCGGCAGACTTTGCCGCGCTGCGTAAGCTGATGATGGCTCGAGCGTGATTTTTTGCCCGGTGGCGCTTCGCTTACCGGGCCTACAATCCCCCTGAACGTAGGCCGGGTAAGCGCAGCGTCACCCGGCAACAGCAGCACTCAACCGAGGCCGGGTAAGGCGAAGCCGCCACCCGGCTTTTTTGTGAAGAAATTAAGGAGAAAAATAGCAGGGAAAAAGCAGAAATTCCCAATAAATGCGGTCACTTAGCGTTTAGGATTGCAGAGAATAACATCCCCCGTTCCCCTCGCGTAATCTCCTTACATCGGCCCACGTTGGGCAACGTTAATAAGGAGTCACCGATGTCTACACTGAAACCTGTGCTGATTGCGCTTTCACTGATGCTGGTCGCTCCCATGGCGGTTCAGGCATCTGAAATCACCCTCGTCCCTGCGGTCAAACTGCAGATTGGCGACCGGGACAATAGCGGGCACTACTGGGACGGCGGTCGCTGGCGCGACCATGACTGGTGGAAGGCGCATTATGACTGGCGCGATAACCACTGGCGTCCACACGATGAGCATCGCGATCGTGACCACCATCATGACGATCGTCACCATGACGATCCTCGTCCGGGCCCGGACTGGAAACATCACTAATGCAAAACCCCGCCAGCAGGCGGGGTTTATTTTTACTGCTCGTGGCGCTTAAACACCAGCTCACCTTTCCCTGACGACGCTTCGTCAAAGAAATAGCCTTCGCTGTTAAAGGCTGTCAGCTGCTCCGGCTTCGTCAGGCGGTTCTGGATGATGTAGCGGCTCATCAGGCCGCGCGCTTTCTTGGCGTAGAAGCTGATCACCTTGAACTTACCGTTCTTCTCGTCGAGGAACACCGGCTTGACGATCTCCGCATCCAGCTTTTTCGGCTTCACCGACCTGTAGTATTCATCGGACGCCAGGTTAATCACCACGTTATCGCCCTGGGCGCGCAGCGCCGCGTTGAGCTTGTCGGTGATAATATCGCCCCAGAAATGGTACAGGTCTTTGCCTTTGGTATTCTCCAGGCGAATGCCCATCTCCAGACGGTACGGCTGCATCAGATCCAGCGGGCGCAGTACGCCGTACAGACCCGACAGCATGCGCAGATGCTGCTGGGCAAAATCGAAATCGGCTTCGCTAAAATCTTCCGCCTGCAGGCCGGTGTAGACATCGCCTTTAAACGCCAGAATCGCCTGTCGAGCGTTAGACGGGGTGAAATCCGGATGCCATTCGTGGAATCGGGTCGCGTTAAGATCGGCCAGCTTGTCGCTGATGCTCATCAGCGAGGCGATTTGCGGCGCGGAGAGCCTGCGCGCTTCGCGGATCAGCTGTTGCGAGTAGTCCAGCAGTTCAGGCTGGGTATAGCGCTCGGTGGCGAGCGGGCTCTGGTAGTCGAGCGTTTTTGCAGGTGAAATCAGAATCAGCATATCCAGTCCTTGCAGGAAATTTAGAGCGACTTTAGCAAAAAATCGCCCTGGATTGATCGATAGCTGTTATTGCCGGGGCAAATCATCCCACGTGCCGGGGGCAAGCTGCGCCTTAATATCGGGATAGCGGGCGGGATTAAAGACCGGCGGAACGCCGAGCTTCCGCTGACGCAGATAGTCTCTGGCAATCAGGCTCACCACGGGGGAGAGCAGCAGGATCGCCGTAAGGTTAGTGATCGCCATCAGCGCCATAATGATATCGGCCAGCTGCCAGACCAGCGGCATGCTGAGCAAGGAACCGGCTATTACCATCAGTATGACCCCCAGGCGCAGCGTCCCGATGGCGGCGCGTGAGTCGAGCTTCAGGAAAAAAAGGTTATTTTCAGCGTAGAGGTAGTTCACCACAATCGAACTGAAGGCAAACAAGGTCAGGATGAGCGAGACAAATCCTGCTCCCCAGCCGCCCGTCAGGTTCACCAGCGCCTGCTGTAGAAGCTGTATCCCGGCGGTTCCTGACGCATGCGGCACGGGGCCAGCCAGCAGCAAAATCATGGCGCTGGCGGAACAGATGATGATGGTATCGGTAAAGACGCCAATCATCTGCACAATGCCCTGTGCGGCCGGGTGCGGCGGCCAGGAAGCGGCGGCAGCGGCCGCGTTAGGGGTTGACCCCATACCGGCTTCATTGGAGAACATGCCGCGCTGGAAACCCGCCATCAGCGCCTGGCTGAAGGTGTAGCCCAGCGCCCCGGAGGCCACCTCGCGCCAGCCAAAGGCGCTTTTGACGATGGTCGCCATCACGCCCGGTACCTGGTCGATATGCAGGGCGGCGGCGAACAGGCTCGCGACAACCCAGAGTAGCGCCATAATGGGAACCAGCCACTGCATCAGGCGGGCGACGCCCCTGAGACCGGCAGAAATGGTGAGCAGAACGACGAGAGCTAAAACGAGACCGGCGAGCCATTCCGGGCAGGAAAAGGCATAGCGCAGGGCATGGGCGACAGAGTTCGCCTGGACGGTATTAAAAATAAGGCCGTACGCGAGCAGTAAAAAAAGCGAGAACAGGACGCCCATCCAGCGCATCCCCAGACCACGCGCCATGTACCAGGCCGGGCCGCCGCGAAACTGTCCGCTTTTATCCTTCTCTTTGTAGAGTTGCGCGAGCGAACTTTCGGCAAAGGAGGTGGCCATTCCGAGTAGCGCCGTTACCCACATCCAGAAGACCGCGCCTGGCCCGCCGGCGCTGATGGCGAGGGCAACGCCCGCCAGATTGCCGCTGCCGAGGCGTGCCGCCAGGCTGGTGCAAAGGGCCTGGAATGACGTTAATCCGCCCGGCTGGGGCGTAACGCTGTTTTTCAGACTTCTGCCAAACTTGCGGATATAGCGAAACTGGATAAACCCGCTGCGTAGCGTAAACCAGATACCCGCTCCCAGAAGCAGGTAGATCATTATCGAGCCCCAGAGGACTTCGTTAATAAAGAAAAAGAAATCAGGCATTAACGTCCCTCTTGTTGATGCCAACGTGAATATGTAAGCGCTACCACTGATTGAGCATGCTGTTGCTTAGCAGCCTGTTAATATTACGAGTTTATCATACTCTGCCTAAGCGCACTGTCTGCGGTTGCGCTACCCCTCCGTCGTGTTATCATCAGGGCAGACCGGTTACATCCCCCTAACAAGTAAACCTGTCATTTTTCCGCTGCAGGCATGCTGTCGGTAGCGTGAATTATCCAGGGCACGTTAAAAGAGAAACACTATCATGACGGATAAATTGACCTCCCTTCGTCAGTTCACCACTGTCGTAGCTGACACCGGAGATATCGCGGCAATGAAGCTGTACCAGCCGCAGGATGCCACAACCAACCCTTCTCTGATCCTTAACGCCGCACAGATCCCTGAGTATCGCAAACTGATTGACGACGCAGTGACCTGGGCGAAAGCGCAGAGCAACGACCGCGCGCAGCAGATTGTGGATGCCACCGACAAGCTGGCCGTGAACATCGGTCTGGAAATCCTGAAGCTGGTTCCTGGCCGTATTTCTACCGAAGTGGATGCGCGTCTCTCCTACGACACCGAAGCGTCTATCGCGAAAGCGAAACGTCTGATCAAAATGTACAACGACGCGGGCATCAGCAACGATCGTATCCTGATCAAGCTGGCCTCCACCTGGCAGGGTATTCGCGCGGCCGAGCAGCTGGAAAAAGACGGTATCAACTGTAACCTGACCCTGCTGTTCTCCTTCGCGCAGGCGCGTGCATGTGCAGAAGCGGGCGTATACCTGATTTCTCCGTTCGTGGGCCGTATTCTGGACTGGTATAAAGCCAACACCGATAAGAAAGAGTACGCACCGGCTGAAGATCCAGGCGTGGTTTCTGTGACTGAAATCTACGAATACTACAAACAGCACGGCTATGAGACCGTGGTGATGGGCGCAAGCTTCCGTAACGTCGGTGAAATCATCGAGCTGGCTGGCTGTGACCGCCTGACCATCGCGCCTGCGCTGCTGAAAGAGCTGGCGGAAAGCGAAGGCACTATCGAGCGTAAGCTGTCTTATACCGGTGAAGTGAAAGCGCGCCCAGAGCGCATCACGGAATCCGAGTTCCTGTGGCAGCACAACCAGGATCCAATGGCAGTAGACAAGCTGGCGGACGGTATCCGCAAGTTTGCTGTTGACCAGGGCAAACTGGAAAAAATGATCGGCGACCTGCTGTAATCATTCCGCGTGACCGGGCTTCCGGTCACGCGACTGCTTTCCCACCCTGTCTGAATCCCCTCTCTGCGTGTATCATTCCCTTTAATCAGTACTCTTTGAATGGAATGAATATGAATACCTTACGCATCGGCCTGGTGTCGATTTCTGACCGCGCCTCCAGCGGCGTTTACCAGGATAAAGGCATCCCCGCTCTGGAAGAGTGGCTTAGCAGCGCGCTGACCTCCCCGTTTGAGATCCAGACGCGCCTGATCCCTGACGAACAGCCGATCATCGAGCAGACGCTTTGCGAGCTGGTGGATGAGATGAGCTGCCACCTTGTGCTGACGACGGGCGGAACCGGCCCCGCGCGCCGCGACGTGACGCCTGACGCGACGCTGGCTATCGCCGACCGCGAAATGCCGGGCTTCGGTGAACAGATGCGCCAGATCAGTCTACACTTTGTTCCGACGGCGATTCTTTCCCGCCAGGTTGGGGTGATCCGCAAGCAGGCGTTGATTCTCAACCTGCCGGGCCAGCCGAAGTCGATCAAAGAGACCCTGGAAGGCCTGAAGGGGGAGGATGGCAGCGTCATCGTTCACGGCATCTTTGCAAGCGTACCGTATTGTATACAGCTGCTTGACGGTCCTTATGTCGAAACCGATGAGAACGTGGTAGCAGCTTTTCGTCCTAAAAACGCTCGTCGCGAAACAATCTCCTGAAATTAATCAATATGTGACATTAGCTGAAGCGGCGATAGCGTGGTAACGCTTTTACGGTATAGTAATTTTTTCTTTACGATTGCTGTAAAAATAAATCCACAATAAACGCATAATGGTTCGCTATGTCACATAACACCCGACCTCTGAATCGTCAGGACTACAAAACCCTTACGCTCGCGGCCCTGGGCGGCGCGCTGGAGTTTTACGACTTTATCATCTTCGTCTTCTTCGCCGCCGTGCTGGGGGAGCTCTTCTTCCCGGCGGATATCCCGGAGTGGCTGCGTCAGGTGCAAACCTTCGGCATTTTTGCTGCCGGGTATCTGGCGCGTCCGCTGGGCGGCATCATCATGGCGCACTTTGGCGATCTGGTCGGGCGTAAGAAGATGTTTACCCTCAGTATCCTGCTGATGGCCGTGCCGACGCTGGCCATTGGTCTGCTGCCCACCTATGCCTCAATGGGCATTCTCGCGCCGCTGCTGCTGCTGCTGATGCGCGTCCTGCAGGGGGCGGCGATTGGCGGTGAAGTGCCGGGCGCGTGGGTGTTTGTCGCGGAGCATGTTCCGGCGCGCCGCATTGGTATCGCCTGCGGAACCTTAACGGCGGGGCTGACCGTCGGGATCCTGCTCGGTTCGGTGGTCGCAACGATTGTGAACACCAGCATGACGCAGCAGGCCGTACACGACTGGGGCTGGCGGATCCCGTTCCTGCTGGGCGGGGCGTTTGGTCTGGTCGCGATGTACCTGCGCCGCTGGCTGCAGGAGACGCCCATTTTCCTTGAGATGCAGCAGCGCAAGGCGCTGGCGCAGGAGCTGCCGGTGAAGGCGGTGGTGGTGCGCCATAAAAAAGCGGTGGTGGTGTCGATGCTGCTCACCTGGCTACTCTCGGCGGGCATCGTGGTGGTGATACTGATGTCCCCGGTGTGGCTGCAAAAACAGTACGGTTTCGCCCCTGCCGTGACGCTACAGGCGAACAGCATTGCGACAATCATGCTCTGCTTTGGCTGTCTGGCCGCCGGGCTGGCGGCAGATCGTTTCGGTGCCAGCGTCACCTTTATTGTCGGCAGCCTGCTGATGGCCGCATCAAGCTGGGCGTTTTACCATCTTGCAGGCAGCCATCCTGAACAGCTGTTCCTGCTGTACGGCACGGTGGGGCTGTGCGTGGGCGTAGTGGGTGCTGTGCCTTACGTCATGGTGCGAGCTTTCCCGCCCGAGGTACGCTTCACCGGGATCTCATTTTCCTACAACGTGTCGTATGCCATTTTCGGTGGGCTGACGCCGATTGCGGTGACGGTGCTGATGGGCGTGTCTCCCATGGCGCCGGCCTGGTACGTGCTGGCGCTCTCGCTGTTGGGGCTGGGATTAGGAATTTGGTTGGGGCAGATGCGGGGATGTCGTGCCCGCGAGGCGGACACGACAGAGGGATCAGTGTTTTTCACCAATCGGTAAAACGGTGCGCTCAAACTGCTCGTTCAGCACTTCACCCATTGCGAGGTAGATAGCGCTCGCGCCGCACACCAGACCAATCCAGCCTGCTGCGTGAACGATGCCTTCGTTATCCACAAGGTGACCGATCGCCAGGAGGGCGAACAGTACGGTCAGGCTCAGGAAAACGAACTGCAGCATGCGGTTACCTTTCAGGGTGCCGAAGAACATGAACAGGGTGAAGACGCCCCACAGGCCCAGGTAAACGCCCAGGAAGTGGGCGTTTGCCGCGTCTGCCATGCCCATTTTAGGCAGCAGCAGAATGGCAACCAGGGTCAGCCAGAAAGAACCGTAAGAGGTGAAGGCGGTTAAGCCGAAGGTGTTGCCTTTCTTATATTCCAGCAGGCCCGCGAAGATTTGCGCGATACCGCCGTAAAAAATGCCCATCGCCAGGATGATGCCATCCATCGGGAACATCCCGATATTGTGCAGGTTCAGCAGGATAGTGGTCATGCCAAAACCCATCAGGCCCAGCGGAGCCGGATTAGCCAACTTAGTGTTGCCCATAAGTCCTCAAAAAAATCATCATTAATATGGTGAAATGGTTAAACCCGCGTCAGTTCTCCCTGACGGGGCGCGGCATCATAATGGGCGCAATTGATGGCGTCTATGATCTCATCAGGGTGAAATTAAAATTTTTTTTATGCTTCCCCCTTGATGGATGCCGCCGCGACCCCATCTTGTAGTCAACCGCAGTGTGTGGACCTGAAAAAAATCAAATCTGGGCAGTTGAAAAAGCACGTTCTGCCCTTATTACAGGTACACAACCACATGTTGACTGAATTTTTAGTGGAGACGTTTAGATGGGTAAAATTATTGGTATCGACCTGGGTACGACCAACTCTTGTGTAGCGATTATGGATGGCACTACTGCACGCGTGCTGGAGAACGCCGAGGGCGATCGCACCACGCCTTCTATCATTGCTTATACCCAGGATGGTGAAACTCTGGTTGGTCAGCCGGCTAAACGTCAGGCAGTGACAAACCCGCAAAACACCCTGTTTGCGATTAAACGCCTGATTGGTCGCCGCTTCCAGGATGAAGAAGTTCAGCGTGACGTTTCTATCATGCCTTACAAAATCATCGCGGCAGATAACGGCGATGCATGGCTTGATGTGAAAGGCACCAAAACGGCACCACCGCAGATCTCTGCTGAAGTGCTGAAAAAAATGAAGAAAACCGCTGAAGATTACCTGGGTGAGCCGGTAACTGAGGCTGTTATTACCGTTCCTGCATACTTCAACGATGCTCAGCGTCAGGCAACCAAAGATGCTGGCCGTATTGCAGGTCTGGAAGTGAAACGTATCATCAACGAACCAACCGCAGCTGCGCTGGCTTACGGTCTGGATAAAGAAGTCGGCAACCGTACTATCGCGGTTTACGACCTCGGTGGTGGTACCTTCGATATCTCTATTATCGAAATCGACGAAGTTGACGGCGAAAAAACCTTCGAAGTTCTGGCAACCAACGGTGATACCCACCTGGGTGGTGAAGACTTCGATACCCGTCTGATTAACTACCTCGTTGACGAGTTTAAGAAAGATCAGGGCATTGACCTGCGTAACGACCCGCTGGCCATGCAGCGCCTGAAAGAAGCCGCTGAGAAAGCGAAGATCGAACTGTCTTCCGCCCAGCAGACCGACGTGAACCTGCCGTACATCACCGCAGACGCGACCGGTCCTAAACACATGAACATCAAAGTGACCCGTGCGAAACTGGAAAGCCTGGTCGAAGACCTGGTGAACCGTTCTATCGAGCCGCTGAAAGTTGCTCTGCAGGACGCTGGCCTGTCCGTATCCGATATCCAGGACGTTATCCTGGTCGGTGGTCAGACCCGTATGCCAATGGTTCAGAAGAAAGTGGCTGAGTTCTTTGGTAAAGAGCCACGTAAAGACGTTAACCCGGACGAAGCGGTGGCAATCGGTGCTGCGGTTCAGGGTGGCGTACTGACCGGTGAAGTGAAAGACGTACTGCTGCTGGACGTTACCCCGCTGTCTCTGGGTATCGAAACCATGGGCGGTGTGATGACTGCGCTCATCAACAAAAACACCACCATCCCAACGAAGCACAGCCAGGTGTTCTCTACCGCTGAAGACAACCAGTCTGCGGTAACCATCCATGTGATTCAGGGTGAGCGTAAGCGTGCGGCGGATAACAAATCTCTGGGTCAGTTCAACCTGGACGGTATTAACCCTGCACCGCGCGGCATGCCGCAGATCGAAGTCACCTTCGACATCGATGCTGACGGTATTCTGCACGTGTCTGCGAAAGACAAAAACAGCGGTAAAGAGCAGAAGATCACCATCAAGGCATCTTCTGGCCTGAACGAAGCGGAAATCGAAAAAATGGTTCGCGATGCCGAAGCTAACGCGGAATCCGACCGTAAGTTCGAAGAGCTGGTTCAGACCCGTAACCAGGGCGACCATCTGCTGCACAGCACCCGTAAGCAGGTTGAAGAAGCTGGCGATAAGCTGCCAGCGGAAGACAAAACTGCAATCGAAGCTGCACTGAGCGCGCTGGAATCCTCACTGAAAGGTGAAGATAAAGCGGACATCGAAGCGAAGATGCAGGAGCTGGCACAGGCTTCCCAGAAGCTGATGGAAATCGCTCAGCAGCAGCACGCTCAGCAGCAGGCGGGCGCTGACGCTTCGGCGAACAACGCGAAAGACGACGACGTTGTCGACGCTGAGTTCGAAGAAGTTAAAGATAAAAAATAATCGCCCTGATGCAGGGTAATTAATCGGCACGGGCGTAGGAGAACTCTCCACGCCCGTGCTCGCATGTTAAGGGGCTTAAAAAAACCAATGGCAAAGCAAGACTATTACGAGATTTTAGGCGTTCCGAAAACTGCGGAAGAGCGTGAAATCAAAAAGGCGTACAAGCGCCTGGCCATGAAATTCCACCCGGACCGTAATCAGGGTGACAAAGAGGCTGAAGCCAAATTTAAAGAGATCAAAGAAGCCTACGAAGTCCTGACCGATGCACAAAAACGTGCGGCCTATGACCAGTATGGCCACGCGGCCTTTGAACAGGGCGGCATGGGCGGCGGTGGATTCGGTGGCGGCGGCTTCGGCGGCGGCGCTGACTTCAGCGATATCTTTGGCGATGTATTTGGCGACATCTTCGGCGGCGGTCGTGGCCGTCAGCGCGCGGCGCGCGGCGCGGACCTGCGCTACAACATGGAGCTGACGCTGGAAGAGGCCGTTCGCGGCGTCACCAAAGAGATCCGTATCCCGACGCTGGAAGAGTGTGACGTTTGCCACGGCAGCGGCGCGAAAGCGGGTACGCAGCCGCAGACCTGTCCAACCTGCCACGGTTCGGGCCAGGTACAGATGCGTCAGGGCTTCTTTGCGGTACAGCAGGCCTGTCCACACTGTCACGGACGCGGTACGCTGATTAAAGATCCGTGCACCAAATGCCACGGCCACGGTCGCGTTGAGAAAACCAAGACTCTGTCCGTTAAAATCCCGGCTGGCGTCGATACGGGCGACCGCATCCGTCTGGCGGGTGAGGGCGAAGCAGGGGAGCACGGCGCACCGGCTGGCGACCTGTACGTTCAGGTGCAGGTGAAACAGCACGCTATCTTCGAGCGCGAAGGGAACAACCTGTACTGTGAAGTGCCGATCAACTTCGCGATGGCGGCACTGGGCGGCGAAATCGAAGTCCCGACGCTGGACGGTCGCGTGAACCTGAAAGTGCCAGGCGAAACCCAGACCGGCAAGCTGTTCCGCATGCGCGGGAAAGGCGTTAAATCCGTTCGCGGCGGTGCGCAGGGCGACCTGCTGTGCCGCGTCGTGGTTGAAACCCCGGTTGGCCTGAACGACAAGCAGAAGCAGCTGCTGAAAGAGCTGCAGGAGAGCTTTGGCGGCCCGACGGGTGAGAAAAACAGCCCGCGCTCCAAAAGCTTCTTCGATGGCGTCAAAAAATTCTTCGATGATTTGACCCGTTAATCTGTTCGCAGGTTTTATTCGCCAAGGCCCGGAAGCAATTCCGGGCTTTTTCTATTTATGGGTATTGCTCGGTAAAACTGAATCTATACTCAATATTAATCTGTTTTTGCCGAGCTATCTGGCTTGGTATTATGGTTTTATCGAGGTATTGTTGTAGCAGAGAGAATTAAAGTGAAATTACTACACCGTTTTTTTAGCAGTGAGGCGTCCGGCGGCGCGATCCTGATTATTGCCGCTGCGGCCGCGATGGTGCTGGCTAACCTTGGCAGTACGCAGGGGATCTACCATGCATTTCTGGAAACGCCCGTTGAGCTGAAGGTCGGGGCGCTTGAAATTAACAAGAACATGCTGCTGTGGATCAACGATGCGCTGATGGCGGTGTTCTTCCTGCTCGTCGGGCTTGAGGTTAAGCGCGAGCTGGTGCTGGGCTCGCTTGCCAGCCGCCAGCGTGCGGCGTTTCCGGTGATTGCCGCGCTTGGGGGCATGGTGGTGCCGGCGCTGCTCTTCCTGGCGTTCACCTGGCAGGATCCGATCGCCCGTCACGGCTGGGCGATCCCGGCGGCGACGGATATCGCCTTTGCGCTCGGGGTGCTGGCATTACTGGGAAGCCGCGTGCCGGTGGCCCTGAAAATCTTCCTGATGGCGCTGGCGATCATCGATGACCTGGGCGCCATTGTGATTATCGCGCTGTTCTACACCAGCGATCTGTCGATCCTGTCCCTGAGCGTGGCCGCCGGGGCGATTGCGGTGCTGGCGCTGCTGAACATCTTTAACGTGCGCCGCATCGGTATCTATATCCTGGTGGGGATGGTGCTGTGGACGGCGGTGCTGAAATCGGGCGTACACGCAACGCTCGCCGGCGTGATCGTCGGCTTCTTCGTGCCGCTTAAGCCGCAGGACGGCAAGTCGCCCGCTAAACAGCTGGAGCATGTGCTGCACCCGTGGGTCGCCTTTATGATCCTGCCGCTGTTTGCGTTTGCCAACGCGGGCGTTTCCCTCGGCGGCGTGACGCTGGACGGGCTGACGTCCGTGCTGCCGCTGGGCATTATCGCCGGGCTGTTTATCGGCAAGCCGCTGGGGATTAGCCTCTTCTGCTGGCTGGCAACGAAGCTGAAGCTGGCGTCATTGCCGCACGGTACCACCTTTAAGCAGATTATGGCCGTCGGCGTGCTGTGCGGTATTGGGTTTACGATGTCGATCTTTATCTCGACGCTGGCGTTTGGCGCACATGCGCCTGAGCTTATCGTCTGGGCTAAACTCGGCATTCTCATTGGCTCATTGCTGGCTGCGGTAATCGGCTACACCTTGTTGAAGACGAAACTGTCCGGACAGGCCGTCCAGGCATAACGGAACTCCGGGAGGAGGCGCTCCTCCTCCCGATACAGACTCAGGGAGAGAAGACGCGATGTCTCATTTGAATTACAACCATCTGTACTACTTCTGGCACGTCTATAAACAGGGCTCGGTGGTGGGGGCGGCAGAGGCGCTTTACCTGACGCCGCAAACCATTACCGGCCAAATCAAGGCGCTGGAAGAACGCCTGCAGGGCAAGCTCTTCAAGCGCAAGGGGCGTGGGATTGAACCAACCGAACTCGGGGAACTGGTTTTTCGCTACGCGGACAAGATGTTCACGCTGAGTCAGGAGATGCTCGACATCGTCAACTACCGCAAAGAGTCTAACCTGCTCTTTGACGTCGGCGTGGCGGATGCGCTGTCGAAACGGCTGGTCAGCGGCGTGCTGGATGCGGCGGTAGTGGAAGATGAACAAATCCACCTGCGCTGCTTTGAATCTACCCATGAGATGCTGCTGGAACAGCTAAGCCAGCACAAGCTGGACATGATTATCTCGGACTGCCCCATCGATTCCACCCAGCAGGAAGGGCTGTTCTCGGTGAAGATTGGCGAATGCGGGGTCAGCTTCTGGTGTATTAACCCGCCGCCGGAGAAGCCGTTCCCTGCGTGCCTTGAAGAGCGCCGTCTGCTGGTGCCGGGAAGACGCTCTATGCTCGGACGCAAGCTGCTGAACTGGTTTAACTCCCAGGGGCTAAAGGTAGAAATCCTCGGTGAGTTCGACGATGCGGCGCTGATGAAAGCCTTTGGCGAAGCGCATAATGCGATCTTCGTTGCGCCGACGCTGTACGCGCACGATCTCTATTCGGACGACAGGATTACGGAGATAGGCCGAGTGGATAACGTGATGGAGGAGTACCACGCCATATTTGCCGAACGGATGATTCAGCACCCGGCGGTGCAGCGAATCTGTAACCGTGACTACTCGGCGCTGTTTACGCCACCGGCAATCTGAAGGCATAAAAAAACCCGCGTTAAGCGGGTTCTTTAAACAAGCAACAACAAATAGCGATTAAGCCAGTTTGTTGATCTGCGCGGTCAGGTTTGCTTTATGACGCGCTGCTTTGTTTTTGTGGATCAGACCTTTAGCAGCCTGACGATCCACGATTGGTTGCATTTCGTTAAATGCGTTCTGCGCTGCAGCTTTGTCGCCTGCTTCGATTGCTGCGTATACTTTCTTGATGAAAGTACGCATCATAGAGCGACGGCTTGCGTTGTGCTTACGAGCCTTTTCAGACTGAACGGCACGTTTCTTAGCTGATTTGATATTAGCCAAGTCCAACTCCCAAATATGTTCTATGTGGACAATTCAAAGGCCGAGGAATATGCCCTCTTTGCCTTCTTTTGTCAATGGATTTGTGCAAATAAGCGCCGTTAATGAGCGACGCTACGTTACGTAGTGATGGCGCAGGATTCTACCAGCTTGTCTTTCGTGAATACAGCCTTTCGGCATAAAAATCGCAGTTCACGAGCAGATTTTTTCGCTGCGAAAGGTCAGCCTGATGAAATCATTACGGCTTTCTCTTTTGCGCGAACAATCGCCGGTTAACCTTAACCGCTGTACAAGGTATACTTTGGCGATTTTCACTGTTTTGAGCCAGACATGAAGCTGATACGCGGCATACATAATCTCAGCAGCGCACCGCACGGGTGCGTGCTGACCATTGGTAATTTCGACGGCGTGCATCGTGGTCATCAGGCGCTGTTGCAGGGATTGCGTAAAGAAGGGGAGGCTCGTGGTCTGCCCGTTGTAGTGATGATTTTCGAACCGCAGCCGCTGGAGCTGTTCGCGGGCGATAAATCTCCCGCCCGTCTTACACGCCTGCGCGAGAAATTGCGCTATCTGGCAGAGTCCGGGGTGGACTATGTATTGTGCGTACGGTTCGATCGTCGCTTTGCCGCGCTGACAGCACAAAATTTCGTCAGCGACCTGCTGGTTAAGCGTCTTGGCGTGCAGTTTCTTGCCGTGGGCGATGATTTCCGCTTTGGCGCTGGTCGTCAGGGCGATTTCTTGCTATTACAGAAGGCTGGTCTGGAGTACGGATTTGACGTCACCAGCGCGATGACTTTCTGTGAAGGCGGCGTGCGCGTCAGCAGCACGGCGGTTCGTCGGGCACTGGCCGATGACGAACTGGATACGGCGGAAACCCTGCTGGGGCATCCGTTCACTATCTCTGGCCGCGTGGTCCATGGCGATGCGCTGGGCCGCACGATAGGCTTCCCGACGGCGAATATACCGCTGCGCCGTCAGGTTTCCCCGGTTAAAGGGGTTTATGCGGTGGAAGTGGCTGGACTGGGCGATAAACCGTTTTACGGCGTCGCCAACATTGGCACGCGTCCGACCGTCGCCGGTGTGCGTCAACAGTTAGAAGTGCACCTGCTGGACGTTGTAATGGACCTGTATGGTCGCCATATAGATGTGATACTGCGTAAAAAAATACGCAACGAGCAGCGATTTGGTTCGCTGGATGAACTGAAAGCGCAAATTGCGCGAGATGAATTGACGGCCCGCGAGTTTTTTGGGCTTTGAACCCGGCTTAACTGCCTACGTGATAAATACGGAACCGAGAATCTGATGAGTGACTATAAATCAACCCTGAATTTGCCGGAAACAGGGTTCCCGATGCGCGGCGATCTCGCCAAGCGCGAACCGGGAATGCTGGCGCGTTGGACCGATGATGACCTGTACGGCATCATTCGTGCAGCCAAAAAAGGCAAAAAAACCTTCATTCTGCATGATGGCCCTCCATATGCGAATGGCAGCATTCATATTGGTCACTCGGTTAACAAGATTCTGAAAGACATTATCGTGAAGTCCAAAGGCCTCACGGGATATGACTCGCCTTACGTTCCGGGCTGGGACTGCCACGGTCTGCCAATCGAGCTGAAAGTTGAGCAAGAGTTCGGCAAGCCGGGTGAAAAGTTCACCGCCGCCGAGTTCCGAGCGAAGTGCCGCGAATACGCCGCTACGCAGGTTGACGGTCAGCGCGCTGACTTCATCCGTCTGGGCGTGCTGGGCGACTGGTCGCACCCGTACCTGACCATGGACTTCAAAACTGAAGCCAACATCATCCGTGCGCTGGGTAAAATCATCGGTAACGGCCACCTGCACAAAGGCGCTAAGCCGGTGCACTGGTGCGTGGACTGCCGCTCTGCGCTGGCGGAAGCGGAAGTCGAGTATTACGACAAAACCTCTCCTTCTATCGACGTGGCCTTCCACGCGGTGGATCAGGATGCGGTGAAAGCCAAGTTTGGCGTGTCGTCCGTTAATGGCCCAATCTCGCTGGTGATCTGGACCACTACGCCGTGGACCCTGCCAGCCAACCGCGCGATCTCCCTGTCCGGTGAGTTTGAATATGCGCTGGTGCAGGTTGACGGTCAGGCGCTGATTCTGGCAAAAGATCTGGTTGAAAGCGTGCTGAAGCGCGCGCATATCGCCGACTACACCGTGCTGGGCACCGTGAAAGGTGACGCGCTGGAGCTGATGCGCTTCAAGCACCCGTTCCTCGACTTCGACGTTCCGGCAATCCTGGGCGACCACGTGACGCTGGAAGCGGGTACCGGTGCGGTACATACCGCCGGTGGCCACGGTCCTGACGACTACAACATCAGCCTGAAGTACGGTCTGGAAATCGCTAACCCGGTCGGTCCGGACGGCTCGTATCTGCCTGGCACCTACCCGGCGCTGGACGGTATCAACGTCTTCAAAGCGAACGACATCATCGTCGACATGCTGCGCACCAGCGGCGCGCTGCTGCACGTTGAAAAAATGCAGCACAGCTATCCGTGCTGCTGGCGTCATAAGACCCCAATCATTTTCCGTGCGACCCCGCAGTGGTTCGTCAGCATGGATCAGAAAGGCCTGCGCGAGCAGTCTCTGAAAGAGATCAAAGGCGTGCAGTGGATCCCGGACTGGGGCCAGGCGCGTATCGAATCCATGGTGGCTAACCGTCCTGACTGGTGTATCTCCCGTCAGCGTACCTGGGGCGTGCCAATGTCTCTGTTCGTGCATAAAGAGACGCAGGAGCTGCACCCGAACACCCTGGAACTGATGGAAGAAGTGGCGAAGCGCGTTGAAGTTGACGGCATTCAGGCATGGTGGGATCTCGACGCCCGCGACATTCTGGGCGCTGACGCAGACAGCTACGAGAAAGTCCCTGATACCCTGGACGTGTGGTTCGACTCCGGGTCTACCCACTCCTCCGTGGTTGACGTGCGTCCGGAGTTTGCCGGTCACGCTGCCGATATGTATCTGGAAGGGTCTGACCAACACCGCGGCTGGTTCATGTCATCGCTGATGATCTCCACCGCCATGAAGGGTAAAGCGCCTTACCGTCAGGTTCTGACTCACGGTTTCACCGTGGATGGTCAGGGTCGTAAGATGTCCAAATCTATCGGTAACACCGTTTCTCCGCAGGACGTGATGAACAAGCTGGGCGCAGACATTCTGCGTCTGTGGGTGGCATCCACCGACTATACCGGCGAAATGGCGGTGTCTGACGAGATCCTGAAGCGCGCTGCCGACAGCTATCGTCGTATCCGTAACACCGCGCGCTTCCTGCTGGCGAACCTGAACGGGTTCGATCCGGCAAAAGACATGGTGAAACCGGAAGAGATGGTCGTTCTGGATCGCTGGGCGGTAGGCTGCGCGAAAGCGGCGCAGGACGATATCCTGAAAGCCTACGAGTCTTACGACTTCCACGAAGTGGTGCAGCGCCTGATGCGCTTCTGCTCCATCGAGATGGGCTCGTTCTACCTCGACATCATTAAAGACCGCCAGTACACCGCGAAGGCGGACAGCGTGGCGCGTCGCAGCTGCCAGACCGCGCTGTTCCACATCGCAGAAGCGCTGGTACGCTGGATGGCGCCGATCATGTCCTTCACCGCGGATGAGATCTGGGGCTACCTGCCGGGCGACCGCGAGAAGTATGTCTTCACGGGCGAGTGGTACGAGGGTCTGTTCGATCTCTCCAGCACCGAAGCGATGAACGATGCCTTCTGGGACGAGCTGCTGAAAGTGCGTGGCGAAGTGAACAAGGTTATCGAGCAGGCGCGTGCAGACAAGAAGGTCGGTGGCTCTCTGGAAGCGGCAGTGACCCTTTACGCCGAACCTGAGCTGGCGGCGAAGCTGACGGCGCTGGGCGATGAATTACGATTTGTCCTGTTGACCTCCGGTGCGAAAGTTGCGGATTATGCCGAGGCCTCTGCTGATGCTCAGCAGAGCGAACTGCTCAAAGGACTGAAAGTCGCGCTGAGCAAAGCCGACGGTGAGAAATGCCCGCGCTGCTGGCATTTCACGACCGACGTCGGCCAGGTGGCGGAACACGCAGACATCTGCGGACGCTGTGTAAGCAACGTCGCCGGTGACGGCGAAAAACGTAAGTTTGCCTGATGAGTAAAACTCTCTGTTCAACAGGACTGCGCTGGCTGTGGCTGGTTGTGGTGGTGCTGATTATCGATCTGGGCAGCAAGTTCCTGATCCTCCAGAATTTCGCTCTGGGGGAGACGGTTCCGCTGTTCCCGTCGCTTAACCTGCACTATGCGCGTAACTACGGCGCAGCGTTTAGTTTCCTTGCCGACAGCGGTGGCTGGCAGCGCTGGTTCTTCGCGGGTATCGCCATCGGTATCTGCGTGATCCTGGCCGTGCTGATGTACCGCTCGAAGGCGACGCAAAAGCTGAATAACATCGCCTACGCGCTGATCATTGGCGGCGCGCTGGGCAACCTGTTTGACCGCCTGTGGCACGGCTTTGTGGTCGATATGATCGACTTTTACGTCGGCGACTGGCACTTCGCGACCTTTAACCTCGCCGATAGCGCCATTTGCATCGGTGCGGCGTTAATCGTGCTGGAAGGCTTCTTGCCTAAACCGGCCGCGAAAGAGCAGGCGTAAGCATGAATGCCGGGTGGCGCTGCGCTTACCCGGCCTACAAAATTTGTGGCCTCCTGTATGCCCGGTAAGCAAAGCGCCACCGGGCAAACAGGCACCCCAAAACAAGCGAGCAATTTGCATGTCTAAATCCGTACAGAGCAACAGCGCGGTTCTCGTTCACTTCACGCTGAAGCTGGATGATGGCTCCACGGCTGAATCCACCCGCAATAACGGTAAACCGGCCCTGTTTCGTCTTGGCGATACCTCCCTGTCTGAAGGTCTTGAGCAGCAGCTTCTGGGTCTGAAAGAGGGTGAGAAAAAAGCCTTTTCGCTGGAGCCGGATGCCGCGTTTGGCGTGCCAAGCCCGGACCTGATCCAGTATTTCTCGCGCCGTGAATTCATGGACGCGGGTGAGCCGGAAATCGGAGCGATTATGCTCTTTACCGCTATGGACGGCAGCGAAATGCCTGGCGTGATCCGCGAAATTAACGGTGACTCCATTACCGTTGATTTCAACCATCCGCTTGCCGGGCGTACCGTTCATTTTGATGTTGAAGTGCTGGAAATCGATCCGGCACTGGAGGCCTGAAATGCAGATCCTGTTGGCTAACCCGCGCGGCTTCTGCGCCGGTGTAGACCGCGCTATCAGCATTGTTGAAAACGCGCTGGAGATCTACGGCGCGCCGATTTACGTGCGTCACGAAGTGGTGCACAACCGCTACGTGGTTGACAGCCTGCGCGAGCGCGGCGCTATCTTTATTGAGCAGATTAGCGAAGTGCCGGACGGTGCGATCCTGATCTTTTCCGCGCACGGCGTCTCGCAGGCGGTGCGTAACGAAGCGAAAAGCCGCGATCTGACCGTCTTCGATGCCACCTGTCCGCTGGTGACAAAAGTGCATATGGAAGTGGCGCGCGCCAGCCGCCGTGGTGAAGAGTCGATTCTGATTGGTCACGCGGGTCACCCGGAAGTCGAAGGTACGATGGGCCAGTACAGCAACCCGGAAGGGGGCATGTACCTGGTGGAGTCGCCGGAAGATGTCCTGATGCTGAACGTCAAAAACGAAGCCCGTCTGTCGTTTATGACCCAGACAACGCTCTCCGTCGACGATACCTCTGACGTGATTGACGCCCTGCGTCAGCGCTTCCCGAAGATCGTCGGGCCGCGTAAAGACGATATCTGCTACGCCACCACCAACCGTCAGGAAGCGGTGCGTGCGCTGGCTGAACGGGCGGATGTGGTGCTGGTGGTCGGCTCTAAGAACTCCTCTAACTCCAACCGTCTGGCCGAACTGGCGCAGCGCATGGGTAAAGCGGCGTTTCTGATCGACGACGCGACGGATATTCAGGAAGCGTGGGTGAAAAACGCAGCCTGCGTCGGCGTAACGGCAGGAGCTTCCGCACCAGATATTCTGGTACAGAACGTCATTTCCCGTCTGCAGGAGCTGGGCGGTGGCGAAGCGGTGCCGCTGGAAGGACGCGAAGAGAACATCGTTTTCGAAGTCCCGAAAGAACTGCGCATCGACGCCCGCGAAGTGGAATAATCCCTTATCTGATGAAAGGCCAGCATCTCATGTGCTGGCCTTTTTTTTGCCCCGTACTTTATCGTGACGACAAAATCATGTCTTTTACTGATATTTAAGTCGGTTTCACGTTAAATTCTAATTATCGGTGTTTTCAGTTGGCAGCCTTTGCGAAGGCTGGTTAATCTGAAAACGATTTACATCATTTTAACGTAAGAGAATAACTATGCATGATGCACAGATCCGTGTCGCCATTGCGGGCGCGGGTGGACGTATGGGCCGTCAGTTGATTCAGGCGGCACTTCAGATGGATGGCGTGGCGCTTGGCGCGGCGCTGGAGCGTGAAGGCTCGTCGCTTCTGGGCACCGATGCCGGTGAGCTGGCGGGCGCAGGCCACACGGGCGTTACCGTACAAAGCAGCCTGGAGGCGGTTAAGGATGACTTCGATGTCTTCATCGATTTTACCCGCCCGGAAGGGACGCTCGCGCATCTGGCGTTCTGTCGTCAGCACGGCAAGGGGATGGTGATCGGCACCACCGGTTTCGACGACGCGGGCAAGCAGGCCATCCAGGATGCATCGAAAGAGATTGCGATTGTCTTCGCGGCAAACTTTAGCGTAGGCGTTAACGTCATGCTGAAGCTGCTGGAGAAGGCTGCGAAGGTGATGGGCAACTACACCGACATTGAGATTGTTGAAGCGCATCACCGTTACAAAGTCGATGCGCCATCAGGCACGGCGCTGGCGATGGGCGAAGCGATTGCTCATGCACTCGATAAAGACTTAAAGGACTGCGCGGTCTATACCCGCGAAGGTTACACCGGCGAACGCGTCCCGGGCACCATCGGTTTCGCAACCGTACGTGCGGGTGACATCGTCGGCGAACACACCGCGATGTTCGCCGATATTGGCGAACGCGTTGAAATTACGCATAAAGCGTCCAGCCGAATGACGTTTGCTAACGGTGCCGTACGTTCCGCTCTGTGGTTAAAAGAGAAGAAAAGCGGTCTTTTTGATATGCGAGACGTGCTCGACCTCAACAATTTGTAAGCATTATTACCCATCGTGATGTGGTTATTGCAGTCGTAATTGTTTGATTGCATAGGGCAATATTTTATTGCCCTTTTATTTTGTTGGTTTTATTCCTGTTTTGATTTAAAGTCATTAAAAGTAGATGTATTCCTCTTGATTTACGTTGCTGAAATGTAAATTTTGACCATTTGGTCCACTTTTAGATACCGTGCCGCCTCTTTTTTTATTAAACCCGACGCGCAAGCGTTTTCCGCAGTGATTTACCTGATCTTTTTGTCGCTTAAGCTGCATTCCGCTCTCCAGGCCTGCAAAAGACTAAACAAAATATCCGTTTTAAGTTGACTTTTACCCACCAAATCTCCAGAATGCCGCCGTTTGCCAAAAATCCGCTGGCAACACATTTGCATTGATCCATGACATGGTTATGAATTAATATGCAAATAAAGTGAGTGAATATTCTCTGGAGGGTGTTTTGATTAAGTCAGCGCTATTGGTTCTGGAAGACGGAACCCAGTTTATCGGTCGGGCCATAGGGGCAACGGGTTCGGCGGTTGGGGAAGTCGTTTTCAATACTTCAATGACCGGTTATCAAGAAATCCTCACTGATCCTTCCTATTCTCGCCAAATCGTTACTCTTACTTATCCTCATATCGGCAATGTCGGCACCAATGCGGCTGACGAAGAGTCCTCTCAGGTACATGCGCAAGGCCTGGTCATTCGCGACCTGCCGCTGATTGCCAGCAACTTCCGCAGCACCGAAGACCTCTCTTCCTACCTGAAGCGCCATAACATCGTAGCGATTGCCGATATCGATACCCGTAAGTTAACGCGTCTGCTGCGCGAGAAGGGTGCACAAAACGGCTGCATCATCGCGGGTGATAACCTCGATGCGGCCCTGGCGCTGGAAAAAGCGAAAGCCTTCCCGGGCCTGAACGGCATGGACCTGGCGAAAGAAGTGACGACCGCTGAAGCCTACAGCTGGACGCAGGGTAGCTGGACGCTGGAAGGCGACCTGCCGGAAGCGAAACCAGAGAGCGAGCTGCCGTTCCACGTGGTGGCCTACGATTTTGGCGCCAAGCGCAACATCCTGCGCATGCTGGTTGACCGCGGCTGCCGCCTGACGGTTGTGCCGGCGCAAACGTCCGCCGAAGACGTGCTGAAGATGAATCCGGACGGTATTTTCCTGTCCAACGGTCCTGGCGACCCGGCGCCGTGCGATTACGCCATCGCCGCCATCAAGTCCTTCCTGGAAACCGACATTCCGGTATTCGGCATCTGCCTCGGCCATCAGCTGCTGGCCCTGGCGAGCGGTGCTAACACCGTCAAGATGAAGTTCGGCCACCACGGTGGCAACCACCCGGTGAAAGACATTGATAACAACACGGTGATGATCACCGCGCAGAACCACGGCTTTGCCGTCGATGAAGCGTCAATGCCGGCTAACCTGCGCGTGACGCACAAATCGCTGTTCGATGGCACCCTGCAGGGCATTCATCGTACTGATAAGCCAGCGTTCAGCTTCCAGGGCCACCCGGAAGCCAGCCCGGGCCCGCACGACGCCG
The DNA here is from genome assembly GCF_021892025.1 of Enterobacter cloacae complex sp. ECC445. Classification (NCBI taxonomy): domain Bacteria; kingdom Pseudomonadati; phylum Pseudomonadota; class Gammaproteobacteria; order Enterobacterales; family Enterobacteriaceae; genus Enterobacter; species Enterobacter cloacae complex sp. ECC445. The sequence goes on from NZ_JAKLRZ010000008.1 coordinate 152,251, forward strand.
CGCCGCTGTTCGATCACTTCATCGAACTTATCGAGCAATACCGTAAGACCGCTAAATAATCAGGAGCCGAGAAGACAATGCCAAAACGTACAGACATAAAAAGCATCCTGATCCTTGGCGCTGGCCCGATCGTCATCGGCCAGGCCTGTGAATTTGACTACTCCGGCGCCCAGGCCTGTAAAGCCCTGCGTGAAGAGGGTTACCGCGTTATCCTGGTCAACTCTAACCCGGCAACTATCATGACCGACCCGGAAATGGCTGATGCGACCTACATCGAGCCGATTCACTGGGAAGTGGTACGCAAAATCATCGAGAAAGAGCGTCCGGACGCGGTGCTGCCGACCATGGGCGGCCAGACGGCGCTCAACTGCGCGCTGGAGCTGGAGCGTCAGGGCGTGCTGGAAGAGTTCGGCGTGACCATGATTGGCGCGACCGCCGACGCGATTGATAAAGCAGAAGACCGTCGCCGCTTCGACGTGGCGATGAAGAAAATCGGCCTCGACACCGCGCGCTCCGGCATCGCACACAACATGGAAGAGGCGCTTGCCGTTGCGGCTGACGTGGGCTATCCGTGCATCATCCGTCCATCGTTCACCATGGGCGGCACCGGCGGCGGTATCGCCTACAACCGCGAAGAGTTCGAAGAGATTTGCGAACGCGGTCTGGATCTTTCTCCAACCAAAGAGCTGCTGATTGATGAGTCGCTGATTGGCTGGAAAGAGTACGAGATGGAGGTGGTGCGTGATAAAAACGACAACTGCATCATCGTCTGCTCCATCGAAAACTTTGATGCGATGGGTATCCACACCGGCGACTCCATCACCGTTGCGCCAGCCCAGACCCTGACCGACAAAGAATATCAAATCATGCGTAACGCCTCGATGGCGGTGCTGCGTGAAATCGGCGTGGAAACCGGCGGCTCAAACGTGCAGTTCTCGGTGAACCCGAAAACCGGCCGTTTGATTGTTATCGAAATGAACCCGCGCGTGTCCCGTTCCTCCGCGCTGGCCTCGAAAGCGACCGGCTTCCCGATTGCGAAAGTGGCGGCCAAGCTGGCAGTGGGTTACACCCTCGACGAGCTGATGAACGATATCACCGGTGGCCGCACGCCAGCCTCCTTCGAGCCGTCCATCGACTACGTCGTCACCAAAATTCCACGCTTTAACTTCGAGAAATTCGCGGGCGCGAACGACCGTCTGACTACCCAGATGAAATCGGTCGGCGAAGTGATGGCGATTGGCCGCACGCAGCAGGAATCCCTGCAGAAAGCGCTGCGCGGTCTCGAAGTGGGCGCCACCGGCTTTGACCCGAAAGTGAGCCTGGACGACCCGGAAGCGCTGACCAAAATCCGCCGCGAGCTGAAAGACGCGGGCGCAGAGCGTATCTGGTACATCGCCGATGCCTTCCGTGCGGGCCTGTCCGTCGACGGCGTGTTCAACCTGACCAACATCGACCGCTGGTTCCTGGTGCAGATTGAAGAGCTGGTGCGTCTGGAAGAGAAAGTGGCTGAGCTGGGCATCAACGGCCTGGACGCTGACTTCCTGCGTATGCTCAAGCGTAAAGGCTTCGCCGATGCGCGTCTGGCCAAGCTGGCGGGCGTGCGCGAAGCGGAGATCCGCAAGCTGCGCGACCAGTATGACCTGCACCCGGTCTACAAGCGCGTGGACACCTGTGCGGCAGAATTTGCGACCGACACCGCGTACATGTACTCCACTTATGAAGACGAGTGCGAAGCGAACCCGTCCGTTGACCGCGACAAGATTATGGTGCTGGGCGGCGGTCCAAACCGTATCGGCCAGGGCATCGAGTTCGACTACTGCTGCGTACACGCCTCGCTGGCGCTGCGTGAAGACGGTTACGAGACCATCATGGTCAACTGTAACCCGGAGACCGTCTCAACCGATTACGACACCTCTGACCGTCTCTACTTCGAGCCGGTGACCCTGGAAGACGTGCTGGAAATCGTGCGCATCGAGAAGCCAAAAGGCGTTATCGTGCAGTACGGCGGCCAGACCCCGCTGAAGCTGGCGCGCGCGCTGGAAGCGGCAGGCGTACCGGTTATCGGCACCAGCCCGGACGCGATTGACCGCGCCGAAGACCGCGAGCGTTTCCAGCAGGCGGTTGACCGTCTGAAGCTGAAACAGCCTGCGAACGCCACGGTGACGGCTATTGAACAGGCCGTTGAGAAAGCGAAAGAGATTGGCTACCCGCTGGTGGTGCGTCCTTCCTACGTCCTGGGCGGCCGGGCGATGGAAATCGTGTATGACGAAGCCGACCTGCGTCGCTACTTCCAGACGGCGGTGAGCGTGTCCAACGATGCGCCGGTGCTGCTCGACCGCTTCCTCGACGACGCGGTGGAAGTGGACGTTGACGCCATCTGCGACGGCGAAATGGTGCTGATTGGCGGCATCATGGAGCACATCGAGCAGGCGGGCGTACACTCCGGCGACTCTGCCTGCTCTCTGCCGGCATACACCCTGAGCCAGGAGATTCAGGACGTAATGCGCCAGCAGGTGCAGAAGCTGGCCTTCGAGCTGCAGGTTCGCGGCCTGATGAACGTCCAGTTCGCGGTGAAAGACAACGAAGTCTACCTGATTGAAGTCAACCCGCGTGCGGCACGTACCGTACCATTCGTCTCTAAAGCCACCGGCGTACCGCTGGCGAAAGTGGCGGCGCGCGTGATGGCGGGCCAGACGCTGGCGCAGCAGGGCGTGACCAAAGAGATCATTCCGCCGTACTACTCGGTGAAAGAGGTGGTGCTGCCGTTCAACAAATTCCCGGGCGTTGACCCGCTGTTAGGGCCAGAAATGCGCTCTACCGGGGAAGTGATGGGCGTGGGCCGCACCTTCGCCGAAGCGTTCGCGAAGGCGCAGCTCGGCAGTAGCTCCACCATGAGAAAATCAGGCCGTGCGCTGCTCTCCGTTCGCGAAGGCGACAAAGAGCGCGTGGTTGACCTGGCCGCCAAGCTGCTGAAACAGGGTTTCGAGCTGGACGCGACCCACGGTACCGCGATTGTGCTGGGTGAAGCCGGTATCAACCCGCGTCTGGTAAACAAGGTACATGAAGGTCGTCCGCACATTCAGGACCGTATCAAGAATGGCGAATACACCTACATCATCAACACCACCGCAGGCCGCCAGGCGATTGAAGACTCCAAGCTGATTCGCCGCAGCGCGCTGCAGTATAAAGTGCACTACGACACCACTCTGAACGGCGGTTTCGCAACGGCCATGGCGCTGAACGCGGATGCCACCGAGAAGGTGATTTCAGTGCAGGAAATGCACGCGCAGATTAGCAAGTAAGTTTAAATGCCCGGTGCCGTTCGGTTGCCGGGCATTCTCCCCATCTTCAGAACCTTCTGGTTTTTCATCCGCTTTCAGTCAGTTAGCCTAAAATGGTTAGGTCGATAACGAAATTCAACTGAGAGCAGGGGAAAACACCATGCAAAATAAATTACTGATCGCTTCCGTTCTGGCTGCCACCGCAATGTTTACCGTGGCGGGCTGTTCGTCTAATCAGGCCGTAAAAACCACCGATGGCAAAACCATCGTCACCGACGGGAAACCGCAGGTGGATGACGATACCGGGCTGGTGTCGTACAAAAACGCCGAAACCGGTCAAACCGAGCAGATCAACCGTGACCAGGTGAAATCCATGGGCGAGCTGGATAACTAATAAAAAAAGCCGTGGCGTTTGCCACGGCTTTTGCTCTTTCAGGAACGGTTACCAGCGGTGGTTCAGCAGGATATGGCCGCCATAGGCAGCATAGCTGTTTTCGCCCCACTCGCCGCTGGCGCGCAGGGAGATCGTCGTGGTTTCGTTCAGGTTGCCGGTAACGCCCAACTCTAACTGTCCACGATCTTCCGGCGTATCGTTGCTGACGGTCTCGCCGTTAAACGCCAGATCGTTTTGACCCGCACCCTTCAGCCAGTTCACGGCAACGTGCGGCTGCCAGGCTTTCACGTCTTTCTGCTGGAAGTAGCTTGATTTGACGCCCAGACGACCAAACAAACCGTCGTTGTCCAGCGTTGTCACCCGCACGCCGTCGCGATCGGTGTGGTTTTCCTGATCCAGATAGCTGTAGATGATCTGTGCCTGCGGTTCGATCTTCCAGGTGCGCTCTTTCTCTGAGTCAATCACCCACGCATGACCCACTTCAACAGATGCGGCAAAACCGGTGCTGTCGTAGTCTTCATCGTTGCGATTGCTGGTCACTTTATTGTTGTACCAGCTGTATGCGGCCCAGGTATCAACATAGCTGCCCAGACGCAGCTTCTGATCTTCCTGCCAGGTTGCATACAGGCCGACGTTAAAGCCATCCACTTTGCCCTGCGCGTTGCGCACGTTGTGTTTTGCATCAGAGTGGGTCTTCGCCTGACCTGCCCCGAACATGCCACCCGCACGCAGAATACCGTTGTCCATCGGCTTGCTCATGAAGTCGCTGCCGACCTGAAGGACGGTGGTGGTGGTGTCATAGCTGACTCTGTCGCCGCCAGCATTGTTTTCATGGTAGCGACCTTTGACGTACATCCAGGTATTGAGGTCTTCTTCATTACGGAAGGTGATCTGATCGCGGTCGTCACGCTTGTGGAGGAACATGCTCTGCGCGGCAAGGTAGTTGCCTAAGTAAGCGCCGACCTCTGGAGCCATGACCTCAGGACCGCTGTTGCTGCCATTGTCGCCGTTGTCGGTGTTACCGCCGTTGTCGGTGTTACCGCCGTTGTCGGTGTTGCCGCCGTTGTCGGTGTTACCGCCGTTGTCGGTGTTGCCGCCATTGTCGGTGTTATCGCCGTTGTCGGTGTTATCGCCGTCGTCGGTATTATCGCCATCATCGGTATTATCAGACGGTTCATCAGAAGGCGTAGCCTTTGATTCCAGGTACCAGTTGCCGTTGTTGTGCTGATAGAGATTATATTCCCACGCACCGGCAACCACCGGTTTGGCAAGGGTCAACTGGGCTTCGGAGCTGCCGCCAACGCTGACAATTTCCATGCCGTTAACGGTTTGCGCACCCAGACCGCCAATGTTGTTAACGCTAACGCTGGACTGACCAAAGCTGCTGCCGGTAATGGTGAGATGATCGGTTGGCGAGTTATCTTCACCCAGGGTGCTGCTCATCACGATCTGACTGCCCGCAGAGCCGGTATAGTCGCCGTTAATGGTGAAATTGTTGCCTACGCTGTTATTGGCTGCACTGAGTAAAAGATTGCCACTGTTGGTGACGTTGCCGTTGACCGTATCGATACCTGAAACGCTCAGCGTATCGTTACCCTGAATCGCATTCCATGCAGCCAGCGTACCACCGGTGAGGATGTTGATATTGTTGTTTACTTCGCCAGCAGTGGCAAACTGAGCGCCATCGTTAATTGTGATGGTTGCGTTGCTTCCCTTGGCACCCAGGACTGAACCTGAAGCCACCAGAGTCGTGCCGCTATGAAGAACGGTATCACCCGTGTAGGTGTTCTTGCCTTTTAGCGTCAGGGTGTTGGAATCCACTTTTTCAACATTGCCACTACCGGTAATGCCGGTAGCGAACGCGGTATTACTGCCCTGATTAAAAATAAGGGTGCCATTGTTGGTCAAGCCCCCGCTCAGCGTTGCGGTTTTCGTGCCATCGCCAAGCTGGAGAGACGCATCTTTGGCAACGAGGGTAGTACCTGCATTAGACACGTTTCCCGACAGAATTAAATCACCGCTATTGACCTGAAGCGAATTGCCGGAACCAATAATGTCGATATCACCTGAGAGCGCCCAGCTTTCCCCGTCCATATTCAAAGAAGCAAAGCCATCGTCTTCCGTTAAGCCAACAAAATTGCTGTCTTCTATGCCGGTACCTGCCAGAGTGATTGTATTTCCTGTAGAGACGCTAGAAATTACATCGCCAGTCAGTGAAGAACCCGTGTTAAGCACCAGCGTATTATTTTTGCTGCTGGCAAACATGATTGCCGTGCTGCCACCGCCAATCGAACCGGTGTTGGTGATATCGACTTTCGCCGTATCCATTACCTTAATACCGTTCTGCGCGCCCTGTACGGTTCCGGTATTGGTGATTTTGGTGTTACCATCGCTCAGGTTAATACCATCATTCTCTGTGCCGGTAAGCGTGCCTTCGTTATTTACCGCAACGCCGACGCGTGAATTCAGGCCTGTTTTACCTTTAATAACCCCGGTGGCGCTATTAGTAATATTTACCGCTGAGGATTCTTGACTGACATAAATGCCATTGTCGAAAGCGGTAATATTTCCGTTGTTGATAATATCCCCTTGCATTGACGCTATGTTAACGGCCGTAGAGTCGGTAGAGGAGATGGTCGCGCCTTCTTCATTATTCAAGGTCACGCGTTGCGCGGAGGTATTAATATCCAGGCCTTTACCTGTGCCAGAAATGTTTCCATTGTTAGTCACTGTGGTGACGTTGAATCCTGAAACAGAAACTGCGCTCTCACTTCCCGAGGACGAGATGGTGACATCTTTATTAATGGTATACTGGGTGTCGGTGGAAAATTCTTGTGGGACAGAGGTGGATTCATCAATGGTTCCAGCGAAGGCTACAACTGGTGTGAATATAAGTAAGGCAGGAAATATCTTTCCAAGTGTTCTTGTGGTTTTGTTTAATATGAATTTTTTGTTGCGCATGTACACATCCATTTGAGAAGAAGTGACGCTAATTAATGATATGGAATAACCCTTTGGGCTTTTTGCAAGAATGGGCTCAAGACTAAGAGCATAAAATTATTATTTTTTCAAGGCGTTATGTATAGGTTGATTTATTAAAAAATGATTGTAGTCTTTCTTAATTGATCTTTAATTAATATATTTCGATCTTAATCATTCATTTAATATATTGTCTGCAAACCGTCGTTTTTACGCCTGCTATAACCCTCCGGAACAATGATTGCCAATTGTTGCGTTTTACCTTTGCAAGGCTTTTCGGCCCTTTCACCGGACGGGTTAACTGTCTACACTCACTGCTACAAGAAGAGAAGAAGACAGGCCATTTGATGATACTCATAATTTACGCGCACCCTTATCCGCAGCACTCGCACGCGAATAAGCGGATGCTTGAGCAGGTAAGGACGCTTGATAACGTAGAGATACGCTCCCTCTATCAACTTTATCCCGATTTTAATATTGATATCGCCGCCGAACAGGAGGCGCTTTCCCGTGCCGATCTGATTGTCTGGCAGCATCCCATGCAGTGGTACAGCACGCCCCCGCTGCTGAAGCTGTGGATTGATAAAGTCTTCTCCCACGGCTGGGCGTATGGTCATAACGGCAATGCGCTAAAAGGGAAAAGCCTGTTGTGGGCGGTCACCACCGGCGGAGGCGAAAGCCACTTTGATATCGGTTCTTTCCCGGGCTTTGACGTTCTGGCACAGCCGCTGCAGGCGACCGCGCTCTATTGTGGGCTGAACTGGCTCCCGCCTTTTGCCATGCACTGCACGTTTGTTTGCGACGATGAAACGCTGCAGGCGCAGGCTCGGCATTATAAACAACGCTTACTTGAGTGGCAGGAGGCGCACCATGGATAGCCATACGCTGATACAGGCGCTGATTTACCTCGGCGCGGCGGCGCTGATTGTGCCCGTGGCGGTGCGTCTGGGGCTGGGTTCCGTTCTCGGCTACCTGATTGCGGGGTGCGTGATTGGGCCGTGGGGCTTCCGGCTGGTCACCGATGCCGAGGCGATTCTCCATTTCGCTGAAATCGGCGTGGTGCTGATGCTCTTTGTGATTGGTCTGGAGCTCGACCCGCAGCGGTTATGGAAGCTTCGCGCCTCGGTATTTGGCGGTGGGGCGCTGCAGATGGTGGCCTGCGGCCTGCTGCTGGGCGGGTTCTGCATCCTGTTGGGTATGGACTGGAAGGTGGCAGAGCTCATCGGCATGACGCTGGCGCTCTCCTCAACGGCTATTGCCATGCAGGCGATGAACGAGCGAAATCTGACGGTATCCCAGATGGGGCGCAGCGCGTTTTCGGTGCTGCTGTTCCAGGACATTGCCGCTATTCCGCTGGTGGCGATGATCCCGCTGCTGGCGGCCAGCGGTTCCTCCACCACGCTGGGCGCTTTCGCGCTGTCGGCACTGAAGGTGGCGGGTGCGCTGGCGCTGGTGGTGCTGCTTGGTCGCTACGTGACCCGCCCGCTGCTGCGGTTTGTTGCCCGCTCTGGCCTGCGCGAAGTGTTCAGCGCCGTGGCGCTGTTCCTGGTGTTTGGCTTCGGCCTGCTGCTGGAGGAAGCCGGGCTGTCGATGGCGATGGGGGCATTCCTTGCAGGCGTTCTGCTGGCGAGCTCTGAATACCGTCACGCGCTGGAAAGCGATATCGAGCCGTTCAAAGGCCTGCTGCTGGGGCTGTTTTTCATCGGCGTGGGGATGTCCGTCGACTTCGGCACGCTGGTGACGCATCCGCTACGCATTGTCATCCTGCTCGTCGGCTTCCTGGTTATTAAAATGGCGATGCTGTGGCTGATTGCGCGCCCGCTGAAGGTGCCGAACAGGCAGCGAAGCTGGTTTGCGGTTCTGCTGGGGCAGGGAAGCGAATTTGCGTTCGTGGTCTTCGGCGCGGCGCAAATGGCAAACGTCCTCGATCCCGAGTGGGCGAAAGCGCTGACGCTGGCGGTCGCGCTGTCGATGGCGGCGACGCCCGTTCTGCTGGTGGTGCTGACGCGTCTGGAAAAATCGGGCAGCGAGCAGGAGCGCGAAGCCGATGAGATTGACGAAGAGCAGCCGCGCGTGATCATTGCCGGATTTGGCCGCTACGGGCAGATCGTGGGCCGTCTGCTGCTGTCCAGCGGGGTGAAGATGGTCATCCTCGATCACGATCCCGACCATGTTGATACCCTGCGTAAATTCGATATGAAGGTGTTTTACGGCGATGCGACCCGCGTCGACCTACTGGAATCCGCCGGGGCGGCGAAAGCCGAGGTGCTGATCAACGCTATTGACGATCCGGAGACCAGCCTGCAGATGGTGGAAATGGCGAAAGAACATTTCCCGAGTCTGACCATCATCTCCCGCGCGCGCGATGTGGATCACTATATCCGCCTCAGGCAGGCGGGCGTCGAATCCCCCGAGCGTGAAACCTTCGAAGGCGCGCTGAAGTCTGGCCGCATGGCGCTGGAAAACCTGGGGCTGGGCGCGTACGAAGCGCGCGAACGGGCAGACCTGTTCCGCCGCTTTAATACCGAGATGGTGGAAGAGATGGCGGCGATGGCGGGCAGTACGGCCACCGAGCGTGCGGCGGTGTTTAAACGCACCAGCGCGATGCTGACGGAGATCATCAATGAGGATCGCAATCACCTGTCGCTGATCCAGCGGCACGGCTGGCAGGGCACGGAAGAGGGCAAGCATACCGGAGATCCTTCTGACGAACCGGAGAGTAAACCTTCCGCGTGAAGCGGAGTTGCCAGCAATATTAAAAAATTTCTGTATCTTTACTCTGCCGCCAGTCGACGAAAGATTAAGCTTTCCGTATAGTGGCGGCAATTTTTTGCATCCGGGAAATTTTCAATGATCAGTCTGATTGCAGCGCTGGCGGTAGACCGCGTTATCGGTATGGAAAATGCCATGCCGTGGAACCTGCCTGCCGATCTCGCATGGTTTAAACGTACGACGTTAAACAAGCCGGTAGTGATGGGCCGCCTGACCTGGGAGTCGATTGGTCGTCCATTGCCGGGCCGTAAGAATATCGTTATCAGTAGCCAGCCGGGCACTGACGATCGCGTCGAATGGGTGAAATCGGTAGACGAGGCGATTGCTGCATGCGGCAATGCTGAAGAGATCATGGTGATTGGCGGTGGGCGCGTGTACGAGCAGTTCCTGCCAAAAGCGCAGAAGCTGTATCTGACCCACATTGATGCCGAAGTGGAAGGGGATACCCATTTCCCGGACTACGATCCGGACGAGTGGGAATCGGTATTCAGCGAATTCCACGACGCGGATGCGCAGAACTCTCACAGCTACTGCTTCGAGATTCTGGAACGTCGTTAAGTGATATACCCCTCTCCCCAGAGGGGACCGTTCGGTGCGGTCTATTGGGGGGAGGGGCAACAGTCAGGAGGCAACGGCCTCGTTTTCTCCTGAGTCCAGCTGTCGGTTGGACGGCTGCACAAAGTACGCTTTATCTTCCCAGCGTAAGCAGGTTAACTCTCCGCCCCAGCAGCATCCGGTATCCAGACCGTAAATCCCTTCCGGTGTTCCTTTTCCTTCCAGTGCCGCCCAGTGGCCAAATACCACGCTGTACTCGCTGGTCACCGGCCCCGGAATGGCAAACCACGGTTTCAGCGGAGCGGGCGCGCTTTCCGGCGTCTCTTTGGAATACATGTCCAGCTGTCCGTTCGGGAAGCAGAAACGCATGCGGGTGAAGGCGTTGGTGATAAAGCGCAGACGGGCAAGACCGCTAAGCTCCTCGCTCCAGTGGTTTGGCATATCGCCGTACATGGCATCAAGGAAGAAAGGATACGAGTCGCTCGCCAGCACCGCCTCAACGTCACGCGCGCAGGTTTTCGCCGTCTCAAGATCCCATTGTGGGGTGATCCCGGCATGCGCCATGACCAGTTTTTTCTCTTCGTCGACCTGCAGCAGGGGCTGACGGCGCAGCCAGTTAATCAGATCGTCCGCGTCCGGCGCATCAAGCAGCGGGGTGAGGCGATCTTTGGGTTTGTTGCGGCTGATCCCGGCGAACACCGCCAGCAGATGCAGATCGTGATTGCCCAGCACCATGCGCACGCTGTCGCCCAGCGATTTGACGTAACGCAACACGTCAAGAGAGCCGGGGCCACGCGCGACTAAATCGCCCGTCAGCCAGAGCGTGTCCTGTCCTGGCGTAAAGTCGACCTGTTTTAACAATGCGATCAGTTCATCGTAGCAGCCGTGAACGTCGCCAATCAGATATGTAGACATTAGATTAATGAATGAGTGTGGTTACGGCGAGACGGAACACGGGAATGGCAACGCGGAAGCCATTGCCATCGACGTCGACCATTTCATAATGGCCTTGCATGGTACCCATCGGCGTTTCAATTACCGCACCGCTGGTGTACTGGTACTCTTCGCCAGGGGCGATGTGGGGCTGTTCACCGACCACACCTTCGCCCTGAACTTCGATTTCGCGGCCATTGCCGTTGGTGATAAGCCAGTAGCGCCCGCGCAGCTGCACGGGCGTCCGCCCCAGATTGCGAATGGTCACGGTGTAAGCGAAGACAAAGCGTTCTTCGTCCGGAGAGGACTGTGATTCAACATAGACGCTTTGTACATGGACACAGACGCGGGGCGAATCAATCATGGCTTAACTCTCCTTCGACGGCGCATTATCGCTGATGTAATTAGCCAGCTTGCAGTACTGCTCTACGGAAATGTTCTCCGCACGCATTGCCGGGTCGATCCCAAGTTCAGCTAATACCTCAACGGTAAATGAATTGCTCAGGCTGTTACGGATCGTTTTACGGCGCTGGTTAAAGGCCTCTGTGGTAATGCGGCTGAGCACGCGCAGATCTTTAACCGGATACGGTTTCGTTTTGTGCGGCACAAGGCGCACAACCGCTGAATCCACTTTCGGTGGTGGTGTGAACGCTGACGGCGGTACTTCGAGTACCGGGATCACGTTGCAGTAATATTGCGCCATCACGCTTAAACGACCATACGCTTTACTGTTCGGGCCTGCAACCAGACGGTTAACAACCTCTTTTTGCAACATGAAGTGCATGTCGGCAATGGCATCAGTATAGCTAAACAGGTGGAACATGAGCGGCGTGGAGATGTTGTACGGCAGGTTGCCGAATACGCGCAGCGGCTGACCCATTTTTTCCGACAGTTCGCCAAAGTTCATGGTCATGGCGTCCTGCTGATAGATAGTCAGCTTCGGCCCGAGGAACGGGTGCGTTTGCAGGCGTGCGGCCAGATCGCGGTCCAGTTCGATGACGGTCAGCTGGTCGAGGCGTTCGCCGACCGGCTCGGTCAGCGCGGCAAGGCCCGGGCCGATTTCAACCATCGCCTGACCTTTTTGCGGATTAATAGCCGAGACAATGCTTTCGATCACGAACTGATCGTTAAGGAAGTTTTGCCCGAAACGTTTACGGGCTAAGTGGCCCTGATGGACTCGATTAGTCATTGAGTATTAACAATCATTTTGATGGCGAGATTAAGCGCCGTAATAAAACTGCCGACATCCGCTTTCCCCTGGCCTGCCAGATCCAGCGCAGTACCGTGGTCAACGGACGTTCGAATAAAGGGTAAACCGAGGGTGATATTCACGCCGCGGCCAAAGCCCTGGTATTTTAGCACGGGCAGGCCCTGATCGTGGTACATCGCGAGCACGGCGTCGGCATTATCCAGGTATTTCGGCTGGAAAAGGGTATCCGCAGGCAGCGGCCCGCTGAGATTCATCCCCTTCGCCCGCATTTCGTTGAGTACCGGAATGATCGTGTCGATCTCTTCGGTGCCCATGTGCCCGCCTTCCCCGGCGTGTGGATTGAGGCCACATACCAGCACGTGCGGCTGCGGGATGCCAAATTTTGTCTGCAGGTCGTGGTGCAAAATCCCGATGATCTCGCGCAGGAGTTCAGGGGTGATCGCATCAGGAATGGCTTTGATCGGCAGATGGGTGGTCACCAGCGCAACGCGCATCGCCTCTGTTGCCAGCATCATCACCACTTTCGGGCTGCGCGAACGCTCTTCGAAAAATTCCGTATGCCCGGTAAACGGTATGCCTGCTTCGTTGATAACGCCTTTGTGAACCGGGCCGGTTATCAGGGCGGCAAATTCGCCCTTCAGGCAGCCGTCGCAGGCGCGCGCAAGGGTTTCAACGACATAGTGACCGTTTTCCGTGCTGAGCTGGCCCGGAATAACCGGCGTACGAAGGGGAACGGAGAGAAGGGTGAGCGTACCGGCTTGCTGCGGTGCAGGCTGTTGACCTTCAACGTAGGGGATGAGCGTTAAAGGCAGACCGAGCATTGCTGCCCGGTCCTGTAACAGTGTTGCATCGGCACAGACAACCAGCTCTACCGGCCAGCTGCGCTGGGCGAGCTGGACAACGAGGTCAGGCCCAATCCCGGCGGGTTCGCCGGGCGTGATAACAACACGATGCTGTTTCATTAGTTGCTCAGAATTTTCACGTAGGCACTGGCGCGTTGTTCCTGCATCCAGGTTGCTGCTTCTTCAGAGAACTTACGGTTGAACAGCATGCGGTAGGCTCTGTCTTTCTGTGCCGCATCCGTTTTATCCACGTTACGGGTGTCCATCAGCTCGATCAGATGCCAGCCAAATGAAGAGTGAACCGGCGCGCTGATCTGGCCTTTGTTCAGCTTCATCAACGCGTCGCGGAAGGCAGGATCGTAGATATCCGCCGCTGCCCAGCCCAGATCGCCGCCCTGGTTAGCAGAGCCGGGATCCTGAGAGAACTCTTTTGCTGCTTTATCAAATGAGGTTTTACCGCTCTTAATGTCCGCTGCAATCTGTTCCAGCTTCGCACGCGCCTGATCGTCAGTCATGATCGGTGACGGTTTCAGAAGAATGTGGCGAGCATGAACTTCGGTGACGGAAATATTTTGGCTCTGGCCGCGCAGATCGTTCACTTTCAGAATGTGGAAGCCCACGCCTGAACGAATAGGACCGACGATATCTCCTTTCTTCGCCGTGCTCAGCGCCTGGGCAAAGATGGATGGCAGCTCCTGAATACGTCCCCAGCCCATCTGTCCGCCTTTCAGCGCCTGTTGGTCTGCGGAGTAGGTGATGGCCAGCTTGCCAAAGTCACCGCCGTTACGCGCCTGTTCGACAATCGAACGCGCCTGGCTTTCTGCTTCCGCGGCCTGATCGGACGTTGGGTTCTCCGGCAGTGGGATCAGAATGTGGCTCAGGTTCAGCTCTGTGCTCGCATCGTTCTGGTTACCCACCTGTTTTGCCAGCGCGTCCACTTCCTGAGGCAGGATGGTGACGCGGCGACGCACTTCGTTGTTACGCACTTCCGAAATCAGCATCTCTTTACGGATCTGGTTACGGTAGGTGGCGTAGCTGATACCGTCATAGGCCAGACGGCTGCGCATCTGATCTAAAGACATATTGTTCTGCTTCGCGATGTTAGCGATCGCCTGATCGAGCTGCTCGTCAGTGACCTTCACGCCCATTTTTTGCCCCATCTGCAGAACGATCTGATCCATGATCAGACGCTCCAGGATCTGGTGGCGCAGCGTGGCGTCATCAGGAAGCTGTTGACCGGCTTCGCCCGAATTGAGCTTCACCGATTTCATCAGACCGTCAACGTCACTTTCAAGTACGACGCCGTTGTTAACCACAGCAGCGACTTTATCAACAACCTGGGGGGCCGCGAAGCTGGTATTCGCAACCATAGCGACACCGAGCAGCAGCGTTTTCCAGTTCTTCATACTTTTTCCATTTCAATTAACCGCAAAGCGGATTACGTTGCAAATCAAGCACATTACAAGGCGCTACTGTACGGCAGAATATTCGAGCGCAGCATTTTCTGGGTACCCAGACCGTAGTTGGAACTCAGGCCGCGTAACTCGAAGTTAAAGCCAATCACGTTATCGTATTTGCTCTGATTGTTTTCAGTGTTCCAGCCGTTAAGCTTACGTTCGTAACCGACACGCAGCGCGTAACAGCAGGAGTTATATTGCAGACCTACCATCTGGTCAGCAGCTTTATTGGCGTTGGTGTCGAAGTAGTACGCACCTACGATTGACCAACGATCGGCGATGGGCCAGCTTGCTGCACCACCCACCTGTGAGATACCGTCTTTATACTGCTCTGCAGTACCGTAGTTCGGTAACGTCGCCTGAATATATTCCGGGCTGGCATAACGATAGGTCAACTGCACCATACGATCTTCATCCCGGCGATACTCAATAGCTGCCGTACTGTTGGCGATATTGTCGAGACGGGTGTCATATTGCACGCCGCCGCGCAGGCCCCAACGATCGGTCATACGCCAGTAGGTGTCGCCAGCCCAAATCAGCGAGCCCGTCTTGTTATCTTTCTCCCACTTAATATTGTCATCGCCCGTGCGAGACTCGGTGAAATAGTAGATTTGACCAACAGAAACGTTAAAACGTTCAACGGCGGCATCATCATATACGCGCGTTGTGACACCGGTCGTTAACTGGTTAGCGGAGGCGATGCGGTCAAGGCCGCCGTAGGTACGGTCACGGAACAGGCCGCTGTAGTCAGATTGCAGTAAAGAGGAGTCATAGTTGTTGATGTTGCTCTGGTCGCGATAAGGCACGTACAGGTACTGCATACGTGGCTCCAGCGTCTGAGTATAACCATCTGCCAACAAGGCCATATCACGCTCAAAGATCAGCTTGCCGTCCATTTTGAACTGCGGAAGCGTGCGGTTAACCGACTCTTCCAGATGAGCATTGTTAGTTGTGTTGTAATTATCGATATTTTTTTGCTGATAGTGCGTCGCCATCAGCTTGGCTTCGGTATCCAGGCTTGCCCAATCGTTGGACCACGGCAGATTGATCGTCGGCTCAAGGTGAACACGCGTGGCTTCAGGCATGTCCGAATCCGTGTTAACGAAATGCACCGCCTGAGCGTACACATGGGTGTCAAATGGACCCACATCATTCTGATACCAATTAACATCCAGCTGGGGCTCAGCGCCGTAGGTAGGCGTGGCCTGGTCAGAAAATACCTGGAACTGCTTGGTCGAGACGGTTGCGTCAAAGTTCTGCACCGCATAGCCTACGCTGAATTTCTGCGTGGCATAGCCATCCGTACTTGAGCCGTATTTCGAAGAGAAGTCGTTAAAATAAGACGAATCGCTAACTTTGGTGTAGTCAACATTAAAGCGCCACACCTGATCCATCACCCCGGCATGCTGCCAGTAGTATAACCAGCGGTGCTTATCGCCCTCGGTCGGATGCTCGTCCTGGAAGACTTTATCCGACGGCAGATAATCCAGCTCCATCAGACCTGCACCAGCGTGAGTGAGATAGCGGAACTCGTTCTCCCACATGACGTTGCCGCGCTTGTGGATATAGTGCGGCGTGATCGTCGCATCCATGTTGGGCGCGATGTTCCAGTAATACGGCAGGTAGAACTCAAAGTAGTTCGTGGTGCTGTATTTGGCATTTGGGATCAGGAAGCCCGAGCGGCGTTTGTCACCCACGGGAAGCTGCAGATAAGGGCTGTAGAATACCGGTACCGGGCCCAGCTTAAAGCGCGCGTTCCAGATCTCCGCGACCTGTTCTTCACGGTCATGGATAACTTCGCTCCCGACCACGCTCCAGGTATTTGAACCCGGCAGACATGACGTGAACGTACCGTTTTCCAGGATCGTATAGCGGTTTTCGCCGCGCTGTTTCATCAGGTCTGCGTCACCGCGCCCCTGGCGACCCACCATCTGGTAATCACCTTCCCAGACGTTAGTATCTTTCGTATTCAGGTTTGACCAGGCTTTCGGACCTTTCAGGATGACCTGATTGTCGTCATAGTGCACATTACCCAGCGCATCCACCGTGCGTACCGGCTCGGCCGCGCCTTCCGGCTGCTTCTGGTGCAACTGCACTTCATCTGCCTGCAGGCGGCTATTGCCCTGGTTAATATCCACATTGCCCGTAAACGTGGCATTGTCAGGGTAGGTCCCTTTAGAACTGTCGGCAGTAATGGTTACCGGCAAGCTATTTGTATCGCCACTCACCAGTGGGCGATTATAGCTTGGGACGCCAAGCATACATTGCGAGGCGAGATCGGCCGCCAGCCCCTGTTGACTGTACAGGGCGGTGCCAATCATTGTGGCCAGGAGGGTGGGGATACGTTTTTTCATACGTTGTATTTTATTGTTCCGTCATCAGTGGCTACGGCTTACAAACGCTCAGAGACTATCTTACTCATCTGCGCAGTACCAGCGTTAATCCTGCCCGTTTGCGTGCCAGAGTGTTAGGCTCGCTATCGAATGACGAGTATGATAAAGCAAATTATAGGCGATGTCCTTCAATTGACCGTGACTTGAACACAGTGATGATGACGTTGCGTCGGCCAGGAATATGACTATCCGGGGAGTATATGCAGTATTGGGGTAAAATAATCGGCGTTGCGTTCGCCATCATCATGGGTGCCGGGTTCTGGGGAGTTGTGCTTGGGCTTATTATCGGCCATATGTTTGACAAGGCGCGCAGCCGCAAAATGGCCTGGTTTGCCAACCAGCGCGAGCGTCAGTCTCTCTTTTTCTCGACCACCTTTGAGGTCATGGGGCACTTAACCAAATCCAAAGGGCGCGTCACCGAAGCCGATATTCAGATTGCCAGCGTCTTTATGGATCGCATGAACCTGCACGGTGACTCCCGTCTGGCAGCGCAGAATGCGTTTCGCATCGGTAAAGCGGATAACTATCCGCTTCGCGAAAAAATGCGTCAGTTCCGCAGCATCTGCTTTGGACGTTTTGATTTAATTCGGATGTTTCTGGAAATTCAAATCCAGGCGGCGTTTGCTGACGGTTCACTTCACCCTAACGAACGTGACGTGCTTTACGTCATTGCGGAAGAGCTGGGCATCTCCCGTATGCAGTTCGATCAGTTCCTGCGCATGATGCAGGGTGGGGCGCAGTTTGGCGGCGGCTATCACCAGCAGTCCTCTGGCGGTGCCTGGCAGCAGGCGCAGCGGGGCCCGACGCTGGAAGATGCCTGCAACGTGCTTGGTGTAAAGCCCACTGACGATCAGACCACCATCAAGCGCGCCTATCGTAAGCTGATGAGCGAGCACCATCCGGACAAGCTGGTCGCGAAAGGCTTACCGCCGGAAATGATGGAGATGGCGAAGCAAAAAGCGCAGGAAATCCAGAAGGCGTACGAGCTGATCAAAGAGAAGAAAGGTTTCAAATAAGCAGGGCCGCGTAAGCGGCCCTCTTTTTTACGTTTCCTGCGAATTACCAGCTGTAGCGAACGTTCAGACTGCCGTTCAGGTCGCTGTAATCATTGCTGCCTTTCTGACCCGCAGCCTGAGCGGTGATGCTCCACTGTTTGTTCACGTTTGCCTGGATACCCACTTTCAGCTCAGCGCGGTCTGACGGCAGGTCCTGCTTCACTTCGGTGTCCCCGAAAGTGACGGCGCCTTCATCGGATGAGTGCAGCCAGTTTACCTCGGCAAACGGCTGGATAACGGCATCCGGCGCCTTTTGCAGCTTGCTGTCCACGCGCAGGCCCATTCGGGTTGTCAGCGTGTCACCGTTCTGGCCATCAATCTGCGTGCCGCTCTTATCCTTCACGCTGTCTGCACGATAGTTCTGCCAGATAGCCTGTACCTGTGGCGTCAGGCTCAGCGTGCTGTTTTGCAGGGCAATATCATAACGGTAACCCGCTTCCAGCGAGACGGCGTGCGCAGTTGAATCGTAGTCGGTGGTGCCAACATCGCCATTTTTCACGCTGTTGTTGTACATCCCATACTGATACCAGCTGTCAACGTAGGTGCCAGCGTGCTGCTGGGCATCTTCAAACCAGGTGGCATAAACGCCTACGTTGTAGCCGTCCATGTCGCCGCTTGCGCTAAGACGGCTGCCATCCGCCCCTTCATTGCCGGTGCTGTCGGTGCTGCTGTTGATATAGCTGCCCATGACGCCCACCGTCAGGCTCTGTTCACCGTTGCTCCAGGCAGCAAGATCGCTACCCAACTGGAGCTGGCTATAGTTACCGTCAATGTCTACATTATCGCCAGCCGCGGTAGACTGGTTGTTACCCGCTTTAAAGCGCGCCCACAGGGAGCCGTTATCGGAACGAAGCTGGCTGCCTTCACGGTCAAACAGCGTCTGCTGCTGCAGGCTCAGCGCCATAGACTGGTTGCCAAGGTACGCACCGATGTCTGCACGGTACTGTGGCGTATTGTTGCCGCCGCTGGTGATTGAACGCAGGAACCAGTCGCCCTGATCTTCATAAAGGCGATATTCGAAGGCGTTTACCTGCACCTGGTTGCCCTGGGTGAAGGTGCCGTTTGACTCGCCGCCGACGTCAATGACCTTAATGCCATTTTCCGTCAATGCACCTTCGCCACCGATGTTGTTGATGTATACGGTGGTATCGCCGGAGGTATCACCCGCAATCTTGACCAGATCCGTTGGAGAGTCGTCGCCGCCCAGTTTGGTATTAATGGTGATCGCGCCGTTGTCGCTGATGTAATCGCCGTTGATAACCAGCGTATTACCGGTGGTTTTCTCATCGCTGGTGATATCGCCGCTAATGATGTTGCCGCCGTTGGTCATGTCGCCGTTAATCGTCAGCGTGTCATCGAACTTCACGGTACCATCGTTGATCACGTTCGCGTTTGCGGTGCCGTTGTCGCCGCCGAAGGTCGCGCCCTCTGCCACGTAAATGGTCTGATCGCTGCCGTCTACGCCAATGGCGCCATCTTCACCAATCCACAGCGTACCGTCGTTGATGTGGGTATCGCCGCTGTAGGTGTTATCCGCATCGAGGATCAGCGTACCTTCGCCTTCTTTAACCAGCGACTCGCCGTCCCAGCCGGTTGCCGCGTTGGCAGGCTGGTCATCCAGTACGGTATCAATGGTGAAGCTGTCGTCGGCGTCGTCAATGGTGTACGTACCGTGGGCTGGCGCATCCGCGTTATCCTCACCGGCGAACCAGGTCAGGGAGGCGGAGACGTCATAAAGGGTGTTGTCCGCGGCATTCACATGGCCAGAAAGCGCGAGGAAATCCGCTGAGTGCATCCCGGCGATGGTAATGTCGCTGAAGTCGCCCGCAATGGCGTTTTCGGCATCAACGACCGTGACCGCATTTTGGTTTGCCAGATCCTCAACACCTTCAAACCCGGTAATGTTCAACGTGCCGCCGAGCGTCGCCTGCTGCGCGGTAATTGGCGCTGCGGTGGAGGCCGTGCTCAGCCAGACGTCGGTGACGCTATCATTGTTCAGGGTCAGGTTACCGACGTTCAGGGTACCGACGTTGCCGTTTGCATCTCCCAGCGTGATTCGCCCGCTGCTGGTCAGGTTGCCGACGGATGAGTTTCCGGTCAGCACCCACTGGCTGGTATTATCCAGCGACATGCTGACGTTATCGGTATTCGCGTTGATCACACCGGTAAGGGTGCTGTTTTCCGCGTTAAACGTGACGGCATCCGTCGTGGTGTTGACGGTGAGCAGATTATCAGGGGTCGCAGTATTAAAATTTTTCACCGTGATGTTTGCTGCGCCAGAATCAACCAGGAATGCACTGCCGTCAGCATTGGATGTGGCTATACTGCCGCCATCAACCGTGAGTTCGTTGGTATACGCCTTTTTACCTTTAACCAGGTAGTATCCCGCGTCAGCGCCTTCTACCTTGCTGTTGGTTATCGTCGCATGACCGCCGTTTTCCAGCGCAACGCCGTAAGATTTATCGCTGGTCACCGTCAGGTCGGTCGCATTCAGGGTTGCCTGATCCGCTGCACGTAAGCCATAGGAATTTTCACCTGAAGTGTGAACCGTGCCGCCATTGAGCGTCAGCGATGATTTGGCGTTATAGCTGGTTGAAGCACCATGCGAACCCTCCCCGCTGGTGGAAAGGTCAATATTATCGACGCGCATTTCCTCCTGGTTATAGATGCCATAGGTGCCATTCCCCGTTGTGGTTATTGTCACGTTGTTCAGATTCATCGAACCACCGGACGCGCTATATATTCCGTAAGCTGCATCGCCTTTGGTGGTTATTGACACATCCGAACCGTTTACAGCCGTCTCACCGCCGATGGCTGCGATCCCCGAACTGGAGGCGCCCGTGGCATTAATCTGGGTGTTATTGATCGTCAGGGCCGCGCCGTCGTCAGCGACCATAATGCCATACTTCCCGGCGCTGATTTCGGCGTTGCGCACGTCAACCGATGCACTCGTTGACCAACCCGTTTGTACCGCGATTGCCGTGCTGTTATTACCTGTGGCGGTGTATGTTCCACCGTCAAGCGTGGCTTTAGCATCCAGCACATTTATTGCGATTATCTGGCTGTTATTGTCCGTACTGTTAACGTTGACCGTTGTACCCGCATCGTCCAGAATTAATTCCGCCCCATTATGAACAATTACTGCAGTTGATGTCGCATCATCGACAGTATCGAAGTTGACGGTTACAGGGCCGGCATCATCCACAAAGGTGCCCTTACCATCGGCACTGATGACTGGTTGCTGACTTTTTTCGGTGGTGTTGGAATAGGTTCCAGAGATTGTGCTTTTTTCGCCTTCAGGCGCTTTAAACGTCCTGTCTTCCGCATACCCCGCAGAGCTTGCCAGAATCAGCGCGGCAACCAGCCCCCCCGCGCGCACCTGAGATTTGATTCTGCTGTCGCCGCGGGCAAA
Source organism: Enterobacter cloacae complex sp. ECC445 (assembly GCF_021892025.1). Taxonomy (NCBI): domain Bacteria; kingdom Pseudomonadati; phylum Pseudomonadota; class Gammaproteobacteria; order Enterobacterales; family Enterobacteriaceae; genus Enterobacter; species Enterobacter cloacae complex sp. ECC445. Next base: position 173,534 of record NZ_JAKLRZ010000008.1, read on the forward strand.
CTCCGAGGCAACAACGTACATATTACGTGCGCTGTTCCAGACAATATTATACTGCTTGTTCATATCTTCATTCCTTTGTTGAAAAATCCAGTTCCAATGTTGAGCAGAGGGGAAACGTGTTTATTTACCAGAAGAGGAAATAAAGGTGTTTTTACCGACAGCTTATAAGCTGATTCTTATATTATGCAGTGCAGAAAAGCATGACTAATTTAAAAAAGTTAATTGGGTATTTAGTTTTATTTAAATTATTTTGGTTGGTTATGTATTGCGGGGTTTTAAGCAGAATTTTACGGTGATATATATTTTTTTGGTTATGTTTCAAAAAGAAGAATGAACACTCTGTAAATAAAGAGTGTTCATAATGTGACAATATTAGAAATCAGCGGTTGCTCTGAAGGTCATCGTCGTGCCGTAGGCCGGGTGAGTAACCGTTAAGCTTTCAGCATGCAGCTGCAGGCGCGGCGCCAGCGCCAGGGCTTCCGGCGGCGCGTAAAACCGATCGCCCAGAATCGGATGTCCTAAGGCAAGCATATGCACGCGCAGCTGGTGTGAACGCCCGGTAATCGGCTTAAGCAGGACGCGCGCGGTGTTATCCGGCGCGTACTCCAGCACTTCATAATCGGTCTGCGCTGCCTTGCCGGTTTCATAACACACCTTCTGCTTTGGCCGGTTCGGCCAGTCGCAGATCAGCGGTAAATCTACCAGCCCTTCCGCCTGCGCGGGGTGACCCCATACGCGGGCGACGTACTGTTTTTTCGGCTCGCGCTCGCGGAACTGGCGTTTTAACTCGCGCTCTGCCGCTTTATTCAGCGCTACCACAATCACCCCGCTGGTGGCCATATCCAGGCGATGGACGGACTCCGCCTGCGGATAATCGCGCTGAATGCGCGTCATCACGCTGTCTTTATGCTCGTCCAGACGCCCCGGCACGGACAGCAGGCCGCTCGGCTTGTTGACGACCATAATGTGGTCATCCTGATACAGAATGACCAGCCAGGGATCCTGCGGCGGATTGTAAGGCTCCATCACCATCTTGCGCTCCGTTTACTGATGCGTCACAACGATAAGACGCAGGGCATCCAGACGCCAGCTTGCCTGATTCAGGCTTTCCAGCACCTGCTGACGGTTGCTTTCAATCGCCGTCAGCTCGTCGTCACGGATGTTCGGGTTGACGGCTTTTAGCGCTTCCAGACGGGACAGCTCGGCAGACAGTTTCTCGTCGGCTTCGCTGCGCGCGGCGTCAATCAGCGCTCTGGCCGCCTTCTCAATCTGGGTTTCGCCCAACTGCAGAATGGCGTGCACGTCCTGCTGTACCGCGTTCACCAGCTTGCTGCCCGTATGGCGGTTTACCGCGCTCAGCTGTCGGTTGAAGCTTTCAAATTCAACCTGCCCCGCGAGGTTAGTGCCGTTTTTATCCAGCAGCAGACGCACCGGCGTTGGCGGCAGGAAGCGGGTAAGCTGCAGCTGTTTCGGCGCCTGCGCTTCCACCACGTAAATCAGCTCCACCAGCAGCGTGCCCACCGGCAGCGCCTTGTTTTTCAACAGGGAAATGGTGCTGCTGCCGGTATCGCCGGAGAGGATCAGATCCAGGCCGTTGCGGATCAGCGGGTGTTCCCAGGTGATGAACTGCGCATCTTCGCGGGACAGCGCCACGTCACGCTCGAAGGTGATGGTGCAGCCATCTTCCGGCAGGCCCGGAAAATCCGGCACCAGCATGTGATCGGACGGGGTCAGAACAATCAGGTTCTCGCCGCGGTCGTCCTGGTTAATCCCGACGATGTCGAACAGGTTCATGGAGAAGCTAATCAGGCTGGTGTCATCGTCCTGCTCTTCAATGCTCTCGGCCAGCGCCTGGGCTTTTTCACCGCCGTTGGAGTGAATTTCCAGCAGGCGGTCGCGGCCCTGCTCCAGCTGCGCTTTCAGCGCGTCGTGCTTCTCGCGGCAGGATTTGATCAGCTCATCAAACCCTTCCACGTTTTCCGGCGCGACCAGGTAGCCGATCAGATCCCCATGCACCTGGTCGTAAATGGTGCGGCCCGTCGGGCAGGTATGTTCAAACGCGTCCAGACCTTCGTGGAACCAGCGCACCAGCACGGACTGGGCGGTTTTTTCCAGATACGGCACGTGGATCTGAATATCATGCGCCTGGCCGATACGGTCCAGACGACCGATACGCTGCTCCAGCAGATCCGGGTTAAACGGCAGGTCAAACATCACCAGGTTGCTGGCGAACTGGAAGTTACGGCCTTCAGAGCCGATTTCCGAGCACAGCAGAACCTGTGCGCCGCTGTCCTCTTCCGCGAACCACGCCGCGGCGCGGTCGCGTTCGACGATGGACATGCCTTCGTGGAACACGGCGGCGCGAATACCTTCACGCTCGCGCAGAACCTGCTCCAGCTGCAGCGCGGTGGCCGCTTTGGCGCAGATCACCAGCACCTTCTGGGAGCGGTGTGCGGTCAGGTAGCCCATCAGCCACTCCACGCGCGGGTCGAAGTTCCACCACGTACCGGTATCGCCTTCAAACTCCTGGTAGATTTGTTCCGGATAGAGCATGTCGCGGGCGCGCTCTTCCTGGGTTTTGCGCGCACCCATAATGCCGGAGACCTTGATTGCCGTCTGATACTGCGTCGGCAGCGGCAGCTTGATGGTGTGCAGCTCGCGTTTCGGGAAACCTTTCACGCCGTTGCGGGTGTTGCGGAACAGCACGCGGCTGGTGCCGTGGCGGTCCATCAGCATCTCGATCAGCTCTTTACGCGCGGATCCCGCGTTGTCGCTGTCGCTGTTTGCGGCCTGTAACAGCGGCTCGATATCCTGCTCGCCGATCAGCTCGCTCAGGGTGTTGAGTTCGTCATTAGAGAGACGCTTGCCCGCCAGCAGCATGGCGACGGCATCCGCGACCGGACGGTAGTTATTCTGTTCTTCCACAAACTGCGCGAAGTCGTGGAAACGGTTTGGATCGAGCAGGCGCAGGCGGGCGAAGTGGCTTTCGAGGCCCAGCTGCTCCGGCGTTGCGGTCAGCAGCAGGACGCCCGGGACGTGCTCGGCAAGCTGCTCGATCGCCAGGTATTCGCGGCTTGGCGCGTCTTCGCTCCAGACCAGGTGGTGCGCTTCGTCAACGACCATAATGTCCCACTCGGCATCGCACAGGTGCTCAAGACGCTGCTTGCTGCGGCGCACGAAGTCCAGGGAACAAATGACCAGCTGTTCGGTTTCAAACGGGTTGTCGGCGTCGTGCTGCGCTTCGGCATAGCGTTCGTCGTCAAACAGGGAGAAGCGCAGGTTGAAGCGGCGGAGCATCTCGACCAGCCACTGGTGCTGCAGGGTTTCTGGCACCACAATCAGCACGCGCTCGGCGGCGCCGGAAAGCAGCTGTTGATGCAGGATCATGCCCGCTTCGATGGTTTTACCCAGGCCGACCTCATCGGCCAGCAGCACGCGCGGCGCGTGGCGGCGGCCCACGTCATGGGCGATGTTCAGCTGGTGTGGGATCAGGCTGGTGCGCTGACCGCGCAGGCCGCTCCACGGCATGCGGTACTGTTCACTCTGGAACTTGCGCGCGCGATAGCGCAGCGAGAAACGATCCATACGGTCGATTTGCCCGGCAAACAGGCGGTCCTGCGGCTTGCTGAACACCAGCTTGCTGTCGAGCAGCACTTCACGCAGGATGACATTGGCCTCGTCGGTGTCCAGACGGGTGCCGATATAGGCGAGCAGTCCATTCTCTTCTTTTACGTCTTCAATCTTGAGCTGCCAGCCGTCATGGCTGGTCACGGTGTCACCCGGATTAAACATCACGCGGGTTACAGGGGAGTCATTGCGAGCGTACAGGCGGTTTTCACCGGTGGCAGGGAAGAGGAGGGTAACCATGCGCGTATCGATTGCTACGACGGTTCCTAATCCAAGTTCGCTTTCTGTATCGCTGATCCAGCGTTGACCAAGTGTAAAAGGCATAGTTGTTCGGCTCTAATCTTTAATTGCAGGCAATAGTTCGACCCCCGTCAAAAAAGACGGTCATCGAAAAATGGGTCCGGGAATGGAAAGGGCGCTATGGTACTGGATGGCAGCCATTTCGTCACGCGTCAAAATAGGCCAAGTTGCCCTGTCACTAGTGTAGCAAAGTCGTCGTCAATGAAGGGCAAAATTCCGTCGGCGACCGGCTGAAGCTGACGCGTCAAATAGTGTTCATAATCGAGCGGTGAGTGCTGATAATCCACGGGTTCCGGGCCGTTGGTGGTCCAGACGTATTTGATGGTTCCCCGGTTCTGGTACTGCGGCGCGCGGCCGCGCTTCACGTTCTCTTCATCCGCCAGGCGCGCGGCGCGCACGTGCGGAGGAACGTTGCGCTGATACTCCGCCAGCGGACGGCGCAGGCGCTTGCGGTAGACCAGCTGGTTATCGAGTTCGCCCGCCATCAGGCTGGCTATCGTCTCGCGAACGTAGTCCTGATAAGGCTCATTGCGGAACACCCGCAGGTAAAGCGTTTGCTGGAACTGCTGCGCCAGGGGCGTCCAGTCGGTGCGAACCGTCTCCAGCCCTTTAAAGACCATCCGCTGCGCGTCGCCTTCCTGAATCAGCCCGGCGTAGCGCTTCTTGCTGCCCTGATCGGTACCGCGAATGGTGGGCATTAAAAAGCGGGCGAAATAGGTTTCAAATTCCAGTTCCAGGGCGCTGGTTAACCGCTCTTTTTGCAAATGTGTCTGCCACCAGTCGTTCACGAAGGCGACCAGCGTTTTGCCGATTTGCGCGGCGTCGTCTTCTGAATGCGCGCCCTTAAGCCAGACAAAAGTGGAGTCCGTGTCGCCGTAGATGACGTCATAGCCCCGGGATTCAATCAGCGCTTTGGTCTGGCGCATAATCTCGTGCCCGCGCATGGTGATCGAGGAGGCGAGGCGCGGGTCAAAGAAGCGGCAGGCGCTGGTGCCCAACACCCCATAAAACGCATTCATGATGATTTTCAGCGCCTGCGAGAGCGGCTTGTTGCCGTGGCGCTTGGCCTCGTCGCGGCCGTTCCAGATGTTGCCCACAATGTCAGGCAGGCAGTGTTTTTTCCGCGAGAAGCGTGCGCCGAGAAAGCCTTCGGTGCTGTGCTCATCATCCGGCTCAGCCATGCCCTCAACCAGCCCGACGGGATCGATCAGGAAGGTGCGGATAATCGACGGGTACAGGCTTTTGTAGTCCAGCACCAGAACGGAGTCGTATAACCCCGGTTGCGAATCCATGACGTAGCCGCCGGGGCTCGCCTGCGGCGGCACGTCCCCGAGGTTGGGGGCGACGTAGCCTGCCCGGTGCATTCGCGGAAAATAGAGGTGGCTAAAGGCCGCCACGGAGCCGCCGTGCCTGTCAACCGCGAGGCCGTTCACCGTCGCGCGCTCCAGCAGGAACGGCATAATCTCGGTTTTGTGGAATATCTGCGTGACCAGCTCGCAGTCTTTCAGGTTATAGATGGCGAGCGCGGGCTTATCCTGGTTAAAGCGCCGGTCGATCTCGTCCATTCTGTCCCAGGGATTGTCGATGGATTTGCCTTCGCCAAGCAGCTCCTGCGCGACTGCTTCGAGGGAGAATGACGAGAAGTTCCAGAAGGCGGATTTCAGCGCCTCGATGCCGTCGATAATCAGGCGGCCATTGGCCTGGGCGAAGAAGACGCCGTTCTTGAAGCCGTGTTCGCGCCATTCCAGCTCGCTGTTTCCGCGCCCGAGCATCAGCGGAATGCGGTAGCGCTCGGCGTGCTTTTGCAGCACGCGCAGGTCGAACTGCACCACGTTCCAGCCAATCAGGACGTCGGGATCGTAGTCGGCAAACCACTGGTTAAGCTTCTCCAGCAGCTGCGGGCGGCTGTTGACGTACTCAAGCCGGAAATCCAGCGCGGAGGCATCGCCGTTCGGCGGCCCGAGCATGTAGACAACCCGATCGCCGCAGCCTTCCAGGCCAATGCAGTACAGCTCGCCGTGGCGGGTGGTTTCAATATCCAGGGAGACCCACTTCAGCGGTGGACGATAGTGCGGATTCGGCTTCAGGCGCGCGTTAACGAGGCTGCCGTTATGCGCGCAGCCGTCGACCCAGACCGGCGCGGTGATAAACCGCTCCATCAGGAAGCGTTCCGGTGGGCGGATATCGGCTTCGTAGAGCGTTACGCCCGCCTCGCGCAGCAGTTTTTCATAGCGCATCAGCTGACGATGGGCGCGGCAGTAGAGGCCGTAAACCGGCTGGCGGTGGAAATCTTTCAGCTCAAGGGGCGTTATGCGCCAGCCGTTTTCGCCGCGCAGCAGCTGTTTGACTTTTTCGACGTGCGCTTCAGGGATAAACGCCACGGACTCCTGCGGCGGCAGCGTCACGTGCAGCGGGCCGCTGTCCGTCGCCAGCCAGAACGCAACCTCGGTGCCCTGAGGCGTATCCCGCCAGTGTCGGGTCAGTAAAAAGCCTTCTTGCGCCTGCGTCACGCCGTTATCCCATAAAACAAAACCAGGCCTGATTATAGCCTGGTTAAGGTGGGTTTGCTGGGGTTTTATACAGTTATTGCGCGTAGTTTCCCCTCACCCCGGCCCTCTCCCCAAAGGGGCGAGGGGGAAATACGACTCCGTTCGATCCCCTCTCCCCTTTGGGGAGAGGGTTAGGGTGAGGGGTAAGGATTACTGCTACTGCCCGTAATACGCCTTTGCCCCATGCTTGCGAAGGTAGTGCTTATCCAGCAGGGTTTGCTGCATGTCCGGCAGCTGCGGCGCCAGCTGGCGACAGAAGATCCCCATATAGGCAACCTCTTCCAGCACGATGGCGTTATGTACCGCGTCTTCCGCGTTTTTACCCCAGGCAAACGGCCCGTGGGAGTGCACCAGCACGCCGGGCATTTGCGCCGCGTCGATACCCTGTTTCTCAAAGGTTTCGACAATCACGTTACCGGTTTCCCACTCGTACTCGCCGTTGATTTCGGCGTCGGTCATCAGGCGCGTGCAGGGAATGGTGCCGTAGAAGTAATCCGCGTGGGTGGTACCCGTGGCCGGGATGGACTGGCCCGCCTGCGCCCAGATGGTCGCATGGCGCGAATGGGTATGCACAATGCCGCCGATGGTCGGGAATGACTGATACAGCAGACGGTGGGTAGGCGTGTCGGACGACGGCTTTTTGTTCCCTTCCACCACTTCACCCGTCGCGATGCTGACCACCACCATATCGTCCGCCGTCATCACCGCGTAATCCACGCCGGAAGGCTTGATCACGAACACGCCTTTTTCGCGGTCAACGGCGCTAACGTTGCCCCAGGTCAGGGTCACCAGGTTATGTTTCGGCAGCGCCAGATTGGCGTCAAGCACCTGCTGCTTCAAAACTTCGAGCATTACGTTCTCCTTGCCGGGTGGCGCTTCGCTTACCCGGCCTACGGTTTTGTAGGCCCGGTAAACGCAGTGCCACCGGGCATTCAGGGCTTAGCGTTTTGAACCGTAATAGACTTCGTTCCAGCGCAGCGCGTCTTTGAACGCGGGCAGGCGGGTGTCGTTATCAATCACGGTCAGTTCGATATCGTGCAGCTCGGCGAACTGGCGCATGTCGTTCAGATCCAGCGCGTGGCTGAAGACGGTATGGTGTGCGCCACCGGCCAGGATCCAGGCTTCTGACGCGGTTGGCAGGTCAGGCTGTGCTTTCCACAGGGCGTTGGCGACCGGCAGTTTCGGCAGGGAGTGCGGCGTTTCAACTGCATCGACGCAGTTCACCAGCAGGCGGAAACGATCGCCCAGATCGATCAGGCTGGCGTTGATGGCCGGGCCCGTGCGGGTGTTGAAGATCAGACGCGCCGGATCGGCTTTACCGCCGATGCCGAGATACTGCACGTCAAGGATCGGTTTCTCTTCCACGGCGATCGACGGGCACACTTCCAGCATGTGCGAGCCGAGCACCAGGTCATTGCCGTTTTCGAAGTGGTAGGTGTAGTCCTCCATAAAGGAGGTGCCGCCCTGCAGACCGGTCGACATCACCTTCATGATGCGAAGCAGAGCGGCAGTTTTCCAGTCGCCTTCGCCCGCAAAGCCGTAGCCCTTCTGCATCAGACGTTGTACCGCCAGACCCGGCAGCTGTTTCAGACCGTGGAGGTCTTCAAAGGTGGTGGTGAAGGCGTGGAAGCCGCCCTGTTCCAGGAAGCGCTTCATGCCCAGCTCAATGCGCGCCGCGTCCAGCACGTTCTGGCGCTTGTCGCCGTTGATTTGTGCCGCAGGCGTCAGGCGGTAGCTGCTTTCGTACTCGTCCACCAGCGCGCTTACGTCGCCATCGCTGATTTCATTGACCACCTGCACCAGGTCGCCCACCGCCCAGGTATTGACGGAGAAGCCGAACTTGATCTGCGCGGCCACTTTGTCGCCGTCGGTGACCGCCACTTCACGCATGTTGTCGCCAAAACGCACCACTTTCAGGTGGCGAGTATCCTGTTTCGATACCGCCTGACGCATCCACGAGCCGATACGCTGTTGCGCTTTACCATCCTGCCAGTGGCCGGTGACCACCGCGTGCTGCTGACGCATGCGCGCGCCGATAAAGCCGAACTCGCGGCCGCCGTGCGCGGTCTGGTTCAGGTTCATGAAGTCCATATCGATGCTATCCCACGGCAGGGAGGCGTTGAACTGGGTATGGAACTGCAGCAGCGGTTTGTTGAGGATAGAAAGGCCGTTGATCCACATTTTGGCCGGTGAGAAGGTGTGCAGCCACACCACCAGACCGGCGCATTTGTCGTCGTAGTTGGCGTCGCGGCAGATGTGGGTGATTTCGTCCGGCGTCGTGCCCAGCGGTTTCAGCACCAGCTTGCACGGCAGTTTGGCCTCCGCGTTCAGTGCGTTAACGACGTGCTCCGCGTGTTTCGTCACCTGCTGCAGCGCTTCCGGTCCGTACAGATGCTGGCTGCCAATCACAAACCACACTTCATAGTTATTAAAAATGGTCATCATCGTGTCCTTAATGGGTCAGGGTTGCCGTAGTGTCCGCGGTGCTTTTGGCCGGGGCGGCGACAGGGAGATAGTGAAGTTCGGCGCTTTTTGCCCACTGCTGGTAGCGCTGATAAAGCTGTTCAAAGCGTTGCGCCTGCTGGACGCGCGGCTGGAGCGTGTTTTCGACGGCGCTCGCCATACGCTGCTGCGCGGTCGGGATATCCGCATGGACGCCTGCGGCCACGGCGGCGAAAATCGCCGCGCCCAGGGCGCAGCACTGATCGGACGCCACAATCTGCAGCGGACGGTTCAGCACGTCGCAGCAGGCCTGCATGATGACCGGGTTTTTACGGGCGATGCCGCCCAGCGCCATCACGTTATTCACGTCGATGCCCTGCTCGGTGAAGCACTCCATAATGGCGCGCGCGCCGAAGGCGGTGGCGGCAATCAGGCCACCGAACAGCGCCGGTGCGTCGGTCGCGAGGTTGAGATCGGTAATGACCCCTTTCAGGCGCTGGTTGGCAAACGGCGTGCGGCGGCCGTTGAACCAGTCAAGCACCACCGGAAGATGATCGAGAGACGGATTTTTTGCCCAGGCTTCCGTGAGCTGCGGCAGAAGCTGCTTTTTGCTCTCGGCGATCTGGGTTTTCAGTTCAGGATGCGCGGCCGCCAGCTGGTCCAGCGGCCAGCCCAGCACGCGGCCAAACCAGGCGTAGATATCGCCAAACGCGGACTGGCCGGCTTCCAGACCGATGAAGTCCGGCACCACGCTGCCGTCAACCTGGCCGCAGATGCCTTTCACCGCGCGGTCGCCGACGGTGGCTTTATCGGCCGTCAGGATGTCGCAGGTTGACGTCCCGATGACTTTGACCAGCGTGTTGGGCTGTGCGCCCGCGCCGACGGCGCCCATGTGGCAGTCAAAGGCACCGCCGGAGATCGCCACGTTCTGCGGCAGGCCGAGGCGTTTTGCCCACTCTTCGCAGAGCGTGCCCACCGGAATATCGGCGGTGAAGGTGTCGGTAAACAGCGGGTAGGTCAGGCTCTTGTTGATAATCGGGTCGAGCTCATCGAAGAACGCGGCAGGCGGCAGGCCGCCCCAGCTTTCATGCCACAGGGATTTATGCCCGGCGCTGCAGCGACCGCGGCGGATGTCCTGCGGACGGGTAGTGCCGGAGAGCAGGGCGGGCACCCAGTCGCACAGCTCAATCCACGATGCCGCAGCCTGCGCGACGGAGGCGTCGGCACGGGTGACGTGAAGGATCTTGGCCCAGAACCACTCGCTGGAGTAGATCCCGCCGATGTAGCGCGAGTAGTCTGTTTTGCCCGGCTGATGGCACAGGCGGGTGATGGCCTCGGCCTCTTCCACGGCGGTATGGTCTTTCCACAGCACGAACATGGCGTTCGGGTTGTCGGCGAATTCCGGGCGCAGCGCCAGCACGCGGCCTTCGGCATCCACCGGGGCAGGCGTGGAGCCGGTGCTGTCGACGCCAATCCCGACAATCTCCGCCCGCTGGGCGTCAGTCAGTTCAGCCAGGACGGTTTTGATCGCCGCTTCCATCGACTCAATATAGTCACGCGGGTGGTGGCGGAACTGGTTGTTAGGCGCATCGCAGTAGCGCCCCTCTTGCCAGCGCGGGTACCACTCAACGCTGGTTGCTATCTCCTGGCCAGTCGTACAGTCCACTGCCAGCGCGCGAACCGAGTCGCTGCCAAAATCGAGGCCAATCGCAATTGCCATGGTGTTGCTCCATCAAAAAACAGGTATGCAAGAACATTAGAGACTGGGGGCAAAAGTCGTCAGGCAGGATCCGCTAATCTTATGGACTAAATTGCTGTTACAACGGAAAGTGTGACGCCGTGCAAATATTCAATGTGGACATTTCTGCCGCACTTATAGACACTTTTGTTACTGCTTATCTGCCTGCTCTGGCGGAGAAATCAGGAGGAAAGGCTGAAACATGGCGGACGTAAAAGCGGCATGATGCTTTTTGGAGCGTTTCGCGGGCCATTTTTAAGCTGCTTTTAGCGATATGGACAATTGGTTTCCTTCAGGACCCTTGGGAGAACTGCATATATGGCCGAAACGCAAAACGATCCCCTGCTGCCGGGATACTCGTTTAACGCGCACCTTGTGGCGGGACTGACCCCTATCGAGGCTGAGGGATACCTCGATTTTTACGTCGACCGACCGCTCGGCATGAAAGGGTATATCCTCAACCTGACCGTGCGCGGCGAGGGAATTATCAAGAATGGCGACCAGCAGTTCGTCTGCCGCCCCGGCGATATCCTGCTGTTCCCGCCGGGAGAGATCCATCACTATGGCCGTCATCCGGATGCCAAAGAGTGGTATCACCAGTGGGTCTATTTCCGTCCGCGCGCCTACTGGCAGGAGTGGCTTACGTGGCCTGCTATTTTTGCGCACACCGGATTTTATCGCCCGGATGAGGTACATCTGGCACAGTTCCGTGAGCTGTTCGCACAGATAATTGAAGCGGGGCAGGCCGGTGGTCGCTACGCTGAGCTGCTGGCAATCAACCTGCTTGAACAGCTGCTGCTGCGACGGATGGAGGCCATTAACGAGTCGCTTAATCCCCCGCTGGATAACCGCGTGCGCGACGCCTGCCAGTACATCAGCGACCACCTGGCCGACAGCCAGTTTGATATTGCCAGCGTTGCCCAGCACGTGTGCCTGTCGCCGTCGCGGCTGTCGCATCTGTTCCGCCAGCAGCTGGGCGTCAGCGTGTTGAGCTGGCGCGAGGATCAGCGCATCAGCCAGGCGAAGCTGCTGCTCAGCACCACCCGAATGCCGATTGCCACCGTGGGGCGCAACGTGGGCTTTGAGGATCAGCTCTATTTTTCTCGCGTATTTAAAAAATGCACCGGCGCCAGCCCGAGTGAATTCCGCGCGGGATGTGAATAAACGGTAAAAAAAGATAAACAAACAGGTGAACCCGGAAAGCAACCTGTAAACTATTCAGACAATTGTTGCCTTGACGCGGTGCGGGGCGCTAAGCAGAATCGCTGATTCGTTTTCTGACCGGAATAGTTATGCAGGCATTGCTGGAACACTTTATTACCCAGTCCGTTATGTACTCGCTCATCGCCGTGGCGCTGGTGGCGTTTCTGGAATCGCTGGCGCTCGTAGGGTTAATCCTGCCCGGCACCGTGATGATGGCGGGTCTTGGCGCGCTGATTGGCAGCGGCGAGGTCAATTTCTGGCAGGCGTGGCTGGCCGGGATTATCGGCTGCCTGCTGGGCGACTGGATCTCCTTCTGGCTGGGCTGGCGCTTTAAGAAGCCGCTGCACCGCTGGTCGTTCATGAAAAAGAACAAAGCCTTGCTGGATAAAACCGAGCATGCGCTGCATCAGCACAGCATGTTTACCATCCTCGTGGGCCGCTTTGTCGGGCCAACGCGTCCGCTGGTGCCGATGGTTGCCGGAATGCTGGATCTGCCCGTCGCAAAATTTGTGGTGCCGAACATCATCGGCTGCGTCTTCTGGCCGCCGTTCTACTTCCTGCCGGGGATCCTGGCCGGCGCGGCTATCGATATTCCTGACGGCATGCAAAGTGGTGAGTTTAAGTGGCTGCTGCTGGGCACCGCGCTGCTGCTGTGGCTGGCCGCGTGGCTGTGCTGGCGGCTGTGGCGCAGCGCCAAAGCCAGCGTCGATCGCCTGACGCGCTATCTTCCGCGCACTCGTCTTTTGTGGCTGGCCCCGCTGACGCTGGGCGTTGCGGTGATGGCGCTGGTCGCGCTAATTCGCCATCCTCTGATGCCGGTGTACGGTGAAATCCTGTTGAAGGTGGTGAGCCGTTAATGTGTTTTCCCTCTCCCTGTGGGAGAGGGCCAGGGTGAGGGCATCAGACCGCACAAGGTAAAAGCAAAACGGCAACCAGAGTTGCCGTTTTTAATGTTTTTACCCTCTCCCTGTGGGAGAGGGCTAGGGTGAGGGCATCAGACGGCACGAATGCCCAACAGTGAAGACGCCCCCGCTTTACCACTCAGAAGTTCTTCCGTCATCCCATCCCACGCGATTCGCCCTTCGGCAATGACCACCGATCTTGGGGCAATCCGCGCGGCATCTTCGATACTGTGCGATACCATCAGCATCGTCAGCTGCTGGCGCTGGCAGACGTCCTGCACCAGCGCCAGCATCTCCTGGCGCAGCGCCGGGTCGAGCGCCGAGAACGGCTCATCCAGCAGCAGTATCGGCTGCTCGCGCACCAGACAACGCGCCAGCGCCACGCGCTGACGCTGGCCGCCGGAAAGCTCGCCCGGCAGCCTGTCGATAAACCCGGCGATCCCCATCTGCGCGGCAATCTCCTCCAGCTTATGGCGCTGGGCGCCGTTCAGCCTCAGCCCCGGATGCATCCCCAGGGCGATGTTTTGCCGCACCGTCAGGTGGGTAAACAGATTGTTTTCCTGAAACAGCATGGAGACAGGACGTTTTGCAGGCGGCGTATGGGTATGATCCCGATTATCGATGGCGATCGAGCCGCTTGCCGGCTGCAGAAAACCCGCAACCAGATTAAGCAGCGTGCTTTTTCCCGCGCCGCTTGGGCCAAGCACCGCAACCCTCTCTCCCTGACGCACGGAGAGCGTGAAGCGCATCGGCAGATGCTGATAAAGCCAGGTTACATCAGTCAGTTTTAACATCACGCCCCGGAAGTTTTTCGATAACGGTAAATAAGGCAAAGCACAGCAGCAGAAGCAACAGCGCGGTCACCGCGCCGTCCTGACTGCGATAAGAGCCGATTTGCTGATAGAGCCAGTAGGGGAGCGTGCGGAAATCGTCGTTGCCGAACAGCGCCACGACCCCAAAATCTCCAATGGAGAGCACGCAGGCAAACGCCAGCGCCTGCGCCAGCGGACGTTTAAGCGCGCGCAGTTCGACCACCTTCAGCCGCTGCCAGCCCTGCATGCCCAGCGACTGACACAGCAAACCGTAGCGGCTGTTGACGTCGCGCATCGGGTTTTCCAGCACCTTGAGCGCGTAAGGGATGGCCATTAAGGCGTTGGTAAAGATAACGATGCCGTCGGCGCGTTCCGGCAGGCCGACGGTGCTGTTGAACAGCAGGAAGAAGCCAGTCGCCAGCACGATCCCCGGCATCGCCAGTATCAGCATGCCCGTCAGTTCCATTATCTGTCCGGCCTTTTGCGCCCGGCGAGCGTAGAGCTCACGGCTGCTCCACAGCAGCATCATGGTCAGGATGACGCACAATAATCCGGCAGCCAGCGCGATGCGCAGCGAGGTCCAGGTGGCCTGCCAGAGGACGGGCTGTTGCAGGACGGACATAAGATTGAGGTTCAGCCCGTCAGCGATAACGGCCAACAGCGGCGGCAGCAGAAGCAGAAGCGCCAGCGCGATCAGGACAAAATCGGAGACGCGGCTGTGCAGGCTGTCCTGCGGGTCGCGCCAGCCGGTTATTTGATTGCTGCCGGGGGGAATGGCTTTGCTCAGCCGCTGGCTCAGAAGCACCAGCGCAAGGCAGCACGCCATTTGCACCATCGCCAGCAGCGCGGCGCGGCCCGGATCGTAGTCGTAACTCAGCGCCTGGTAAATCGCCAGCTCGATGGTGGTGGCCTGCGGCCCGCCGCCGAGTGACAGCACGGTGGCAAAGCTGGCAAAGCAGAGCATAAAGATTAACGCCGCCACGGACGGGATCTGTCGGCGCAGCCACGGCCATTCGACAAAGCGGAAGAACGACACGCCGCGCATGCCGAGCTGGGCGGCAATCTGGCGCTGCTCGCCGGGAATGTTTTCCAGCGCCTGCAAAAAGAGGCGCGTCGCCATCGGCATATTGAAGAAGACGTGCGCGAGCAGAATGCCCTGCAGTCCGTAAGGAGAGAAGGTCCACTCCAGACCAAGCTGGCCGAACAGCGACGCCAGCCAGCCCTGGCGACCGTAAACGCTCAGAATACCAAATACGGCCACCAGCACCGGCAGGATCAGCGTCATGGCACACAGGCGCAGCAGCGCCTGCCTGCCGGGGAAGCGCCGCCGGTACAGCGCGCGTGCAAGAAAAATGGCCGGGATGACTGACAGCAGGGCTGAAAGAAACGCCTGCCAGAAGGAGAAACGGATCACGTGCCAGAGGTAGCTGTCGTGCCAGAGGGCGAGCAGGTCGCTCTCTGGCGCGTTAAACCACAGGGCAAGAAAGGCCCCCAGACTGACCGCCACCATCACAACGGCGGCGAGCAGCCCGGGAAGTAGCCAGCCGGGAATCAGCGGCTGACGGCGCGTTGCCATTCACTTACCCATGCTGCTCGGTGCGCGGCGACCTGCTGCGGCGTAAACTCCAGCGAGGTTTGTGGTTTGGTTAACTGCTCGAAACCGGCCGGCAGCGCAACGTTAGTGACCGGATACATCCAGTTGCCTGCGGGAATCGCATTCTGGAACGCCGGTGAAACCATAAACTTCAGGAACTTCTCGGCCAGCTCCGGCTGTTTGCTGGCGGCGGTACGCGCAGCGACCTCTACCTGCATGTAGTGCCCTTCAGCAAAATTCGCGGCGGCGTAGTTATCTTTCTTCTCGGCGATAATGTGGTAGGCCGGAGAGGTGGTGTAGCTCAGCACCAGGTCGCTTTCGCCTTTCAGGAACAGGCCGTAGGCTTCGCTCCAGCCTTTGGTCACGGTCACGGTTTTGGCGGCCA
Organism: Enterobacter cloacae complex sp. ECC445; assembly: GCF_021892025.1. Lineage (NCBI taxonomy): Bacteria > Pseudomonadati > Pseudomonadota > Gammaproteobacteria > Enterobacterales > Enterobacteriaceae > Enterobacter > Enterobacter cloacae complex sp. ECC445. The sequence goes on from NZ_JAKLRZ010000008.1 coordinate 189,086, forward strand.
GCTTCTGCCACGCCTGTGGCGCTTTATCCCCATAAACCTTTTGCATCCACAGCAGCAGGCCCAGCCCAGGCGTGCTGGTGCGCGGATCTTCATAAATCACGCGCCATTTTTGGTCGCTCTCCACCAGCTCTTTCAGGCTCTTCGGCGGATTTTTCAGCTTGTTTTTATCGTAGACAAACGCAAAGTAGCCGTAGTCGAACGGCACAAAGGTGTCATTTTTCCAGCCGCCCGGCACGTTAACGGCCTCTGCCGCGACGCCGCTTTTGGCAAACAGTTTGGTTTGCGAGGCGGCCTCCAGCAGGTTGTTATCGAGCCCGAGCACCACGTCGGCCTTGCTGTTTTTTCCTTCCATGCGCAGACGGTTGAGCAACGACACGCCATCTTCCAGCGCCACGAACTTCAGCTCGCAGTTGCAGTCAGCTTCAAAGGCTTTTTTGACCACCGGGCCAGGGCCCCAGTCGGCAGAGAAAGAGTCGTAGGTGTAGACCGTCAGAACGGGCTTCGCGAAAGCAGGCAGCGCAAACAGCGCCAGCAGGGGGAGAACTTTTTTTAACACTTTGCACCTCAAAGTTGAGTGGCAAAGGATTTTGAGCAACAGCCTCAAATCCCTTCGCCGGCGTTATCCGGATCAGGTTCGACGGGTATTATCTCAGCGCACATCTGTGATGCAGCACCCCGTTGAGAACGGCGCTATTGTAATGATTTGGTGAATATTACGAAAGCGTTATGGCTCCGGCGGCGCAAACCAGGCGGATTTAAAATCAAACCAGCCCAGGGTGTTCATCCGCAGGCCGCGCATACTGCGCTGGCCCTGGATCATCAGCCAGTGGTGGATCAACGGGACGATCGCCTGTTCCTCAAGCAGCGCCTTGCACCACGCGGCAAGGTTCATGTCGCCAGCGCGCCACCGTTCGGCGTCCTGCTGCCAGTCGCGCGTGATGCAGTGCTGGATCAGCGGGACCTCATACAGGTGCGAAAAGAGCGAGAAATCGAGCGGCAGGGTGAAGTTGGCGCTGTTTAACCAGATATCGCTGACGATCTCCCCCCGGTGCCATTCGTCATAGTCCACTTCTTTGACCTCCAGCGTGACCCCTTCTGCGGCCAGCAGTCGGGTCATGATCCCGGCGATAAAACGATGCTCCACGTGCTCGCGGTAGTAGGTGAGGGTGATGGACTCCAGCCCGGCAGGCTTGACGCAGTGCGCCGGGCGGGCGTGGTGCCAGCGCGGAAGCAGGCCGTACGCCGGGAACCAGTATGTCTGGTACTGCTCTTCCGCATGGTAGATCAGATTGGAGGGGGACAACACGTGGCTGACCCACTGACGAACGGCCTGGTTTGCCCCGCGGTGGGTGCGGCTATCAAACAGCAGGTAGTAGCATCCCTCCTCCAGACGGCTTTCCACCGCCTTTTCTCCCGCAGTGGGGCCTTCCAGCGTCAGCCCGCAGCTCAGGTCTTCATTGAGATCCGGCAATACCCAGACGTTCACCTCGTCGATCAGCGCCCGATAGCCAAAGTAGTCATCGAAGGCGCGGATTTTTAGCTGGTTGCTGTTATTGCGGGACACGGAGTAGGGCCCGGTGCCAATCGGCAGGCTGGCAAAGTTGTTCAGCGATTCCCACTCGGCAGGCATGATCATCGACGGCACATAGCCCAGCAGCCAGGGAAGCCACTTGTCCTGCTGCGACAGCTCAATATCCAGCGTCCATGCCGTGGGGGAGTGGATACGGGAAATGTGCGAGTAGAGCGGTAGCCGACGGGCGCGCTCCAGAGAGGCGATGACGTCGTGTATTTCCAGCTCGCGGCCGTGGTGAAAGTGGATGCCGGGGCGCAGGAAGAACCGCCAGTGAAGCGGAGAAAGCTGCTGCCAGTGGTGCGCGATATCCGCTTCCAGTTCCCCGTTTTCCTCATTTATGCGCGTCAGGCCGTTGAAGATTTGCCTGGCCATGTGGGTTTCCGAGCGGCGTAACGCCGTGCCGGGCAGCAGATTTTTCATGGGGCGATAGTAGAGCACCCGCAGGATGTGTCGGCCCTGACGAAAGCTGCGCCCGAGATGCGAAACCAGCATCTGACGCACGGCGGCCTTGTCGCCCACCAGCTGGACCAGCTGATCGATGCGATCCTGCTCGAGCAGGTCTTCCGCGCGCTGCTGCTGCAACGCCAGCCCGGTGTAGAGAAAGGTCAGGCGCGAGCGTTTGCCGCGTCCCGCTTCCGCTTCCCAGCTTAACCAGCCCTGCTGCTGCATGGTGTTGAGCAGCGTGCGCATATGGCGGCGGGAACAGCTAAGCAGGTCGGCCAGCTCGTTGAGCGTGGTCTCCTGCGATTGCCCCTCGCAGCACTGCCAGAGGCGGATAAACTGTTGTTGCAGACGACCGGAAGGCATAAAAGGGGAACTCCTGACAAAAAACCAGCAATTTATTAATCCCTATATTAGGCCAATAATTCTTCTCGATGAAGCGAGGAGGTAAATTATGAAGAGGTCTACCGCACGTCAGTTTTATCAGCAGTACTTTTCAGCGACAAAGGGATCGTCCTGGCTGGCCCGTCAGTGTGCAGAACAGCGGCTGAAAACGTTAGAAGAATTGATGCAGTGGGACGTTACAACGCCGACCTCTTCCCGCTAACTCGCCTCGATCATGTGTGACTGAGTATTGGTGCTTATCACCCGCCAGCAAAATGTTTTTGCTGGCTTTTTTCGTTTATTCTTTCACCCGATTACGATTCGCTTTCACAAGGACTTGCGCATGCTCTGGTTGATGACGATGGGGCGACGCCTGAACGGAGTGTACGCCGCTTTTATGCTGGTGGCCTTTATGATGGGCGTGGCGGGGGCGCTGCAGGCGCCGACGCTGAGCCTGTTTCTCAGCCGCGAGGTGGGGGCACAGCCGTTCTGGGTCGGGCTGTTCTATACCGTCAACGCCATTGCCGGGATCCTGGTCAGCCTCGCGCTGGCGAAACGATCGGACAGCCGGGGCGATCGCCGTAAGCTGATCCTCTTTTGCTGCGCGATGGCCGTGGGTAACGCGCTGCTCTTTGCGTTCAACCGTCATTATCTGACGCTGATTACCTGCGGCGTGCTGCTGGCGTCGCTGGCGAATACCGCTATGCCACAGCTTTTCGCGCTGGCGAGGGAATATGCGGATAGCTCGGCGCGGGAAGTGGTGATGTTCAGCTCGGTGATGCGTGCCCAGCTCTCGCTGGCGTGGGTTATTGGTCCGCCGCTGGCCTTCATGCTGGCGTTAAACTACGGCTTTACCGCGATGTTCTCTATCGCCGCGGCCATTTTTGCCATTAGCCTGGTGCTGATTGCCTTTGCGTTACCGTCCGTGGCGCGGGTGGAGCAGACGACGGATAAACCGATAACGCAAGCGAGCGGCTGGCAGGACAAAAACGTCCGCATGCTGTTTATCGCCTCCACGCTGATGTGGACCTGCAACACCATGTACATCATCGATATGCCGCTGTGGATCAGCAGCGATCTCGGTCTGCCGGACAGGCTCGCGGGGATCTTAATGGGGACCGCTGCCGGGCTGGAAATTCCGGCCATGATTCTGGCGGGATACTACGTTAAACGCTTCGGAAAGCGTCGGATGATGATCGTCGCCGTAGCGGCCGGGGTGCTGTTCTACGCGGGGCTGATCCTTTTCCATTCGCGTGAAGCGTTGCTGGCGCTGCAGCTGTTTAACGCCGTGTTTATTGGGATTGTTGCCGGGATCGGCATGCTCTGGTTTCAGGATCTTATGCCCGGCCGTGCAGGCTCGGCGACCACGCTTTTTACCAACAGCATTTCAACCGGGGTGATTCTGGCGGGGGTGATTCAGGGGGCGCTGGCGCAAAGCTACGGGCACGGCGCGGTCTACTGGATGATTGCGGCGCTCTCCGTAGTGACGCTCATGCTGACCTGCCGCGTTAAAGACGTGTAATCGGGTAAATGAAACGGAGCCCGGATGCGCCGGGCTCTGCGAACCTTTTATTCGGAATACTGATATTTACGCTGCGCGCGTAGCGTCAGATACATATGAACAAGGCCCATGAAGCCGTGTGCCCAGAAATAGGTCTCAATAAAGACCGTCAGGAATTTATGCAAACCCAGGACGGATTCCGTGACGGGCGACACCGGACCGAGCGTGGCGTTCAGCACGAACCAGGCTGCCCCGCAGAGCGCCACGCCCAGCAGCGCCAGCACGCCAAGACCCTGCACCGTGGCCGCCATCCCGCCTGCATGCGCGTCGGGAAGCTGGCGCTGCGTCAGGGTACGAATATCGTCAACGATTCCGCGAAAATCCAGCGCCAGCCAGGCGAAGTAATACTTAAATCCGCGCTGGGTTAACATCCATGCCATCATGGCAATGCCGCAAAAAATTAAACCAAATCCGGAGATAACGTGGATCCAGGTAACAATTCCGTTCAGCCCGGATTCGTGGAGGGCTTCACTTTCGGTAAAATTTGAATTAATTATTTGCGCTAATACCAGCACGGCAACAACAATGTGCAGCACGCCAAGAAAAGGCGTTTCTTTATGGGGAAGCGTATCACGCAATGTTGGGCTCATCGCTTTTTACCTCAATAATGAGAGAGCTGATGCGATGCATTGTGACGCAAATTAATTAACGAAACCTTAACTAGCGGGTGCGCCACACTCTATTTACGCGTTCCGGTTACTGGGCGGGGTCAATATGCGTCATGACGTTCAGCACATTAACGTTTTGCATCACCTTGTTTCTGGCATTGACGGCAATCTGATGCCCTTCTTTTACGCTTAATTCGCCGTTCACTTCCAGATGAACATCGACGAGCGCTAAATCGCCCATCTTGCGGGTTTTTAAGTCATGGAGTCCGGTGACGCCTTCGGTTGACAGCAGGCACGTTTTGATATCGTTTTCCAGCTCGGGTTCCAGCGAACGGTCCATCAGATCGTGCAGGGCATCAGCAGAGAATTTGTAACCCATATGGGCGATGAATATGCCGACAATCAGAGCCGCAACCAGGTCCATTGCGTGAAAACCCAGTAAATTTCCGGCAATACCAACAGCGACAACCACGGACGACGCGGCGTCAGAGCGGGCATGCCAGGCGTTGGCAATCAGCAGCGAGGACTGAATGCGTTTTCCCGTGGCGAACATGTATCTGAATAAACTTTCCTTCACCACCAGCGCCAGTATCGCCACCCACAAAGCGGCCCCTTTCACCAGCTGATGGGTCTCGGGGTGAAGCAGTTTATTGCCTGCGGACCACAGCATCCCCACGCCTACGAGCAGCAGAATAGCGCCAATAATGAGCTTCGCACCGTTTTCGAAACGCAGATGACCGTAATGGTGATCGAAATCAGAGGCTTTATGACTTTTTTTATTCGCAATCAGAACGACAAAATCAGAGGATAAATCGGAAAGAGAATGAATCCCATCAGCAATTAACCCTTGCGAGCCGGAAAATAATCCTGCAAGTATCTGAAAGCCGGTGAGTAAAATATTAATTATCACGCTCACTAATGTGCATTTATGTATTTCCCGCGAACGGAGATGAGACTCATTGCCATTTTTCTTTTCCATGATGATTTCCGCTACAAGCTGATTGAGCGAGTATTCTGCGCAGGGAATATTAAATTGACATTAAATATAACGTCTTTATCCGCTTAATGTTGGAAGCAATGACAGTATGGGAGGGGACGAGCGTAAAGTGCGGCCTGCAGAGTGCACTGCAGGCCGGAGCGTTATTTCATAAATGCAGGTTGTTTTTGTTCGTAAGAGGCAATCGCCGTGTCGTGCTGGAGAGTTAAGCCAATGCTGTCCAGACCGTTCAGCATGCAGTGACGGCGGAACGCGTCAATGCTGAAGCTGTAGGTCTTGTCCCCGGCTTTCACCACTTCCGCTTCCAGATCCACTTCAAACGCCATGCCCGGGTTCGCCTTAACCAGCGCAAACAGCTCATCGACTTGCTCATCGCTCAGCGTCACCGGCAGCAGCTGGTTGTTGAAGCTGTTGCCGTAAAAGATATCCGCAAAGCTTGGGGCGATGACCACTTTGAAGCCGTAGTCGGTGAGCGCCCACGGCGCGTGCTCGCGGGATGAACCGCAGCCAAAGTTTTCCCGCGCCAGCAGGATGGAGGCGCCTTTATATTCCGGGAAGTTCAGAACGAATTCGGGATTAGGCACTTCGCCTTTATCGTCCAGGAAACGCCAGTCGTTAAACAGGTGCGCGCCAAAACCGGTACGCGTCACCTTCTGCAAAAACTGCTTAGGAATGATCGCGTCCGTATCAACGTTAGCGGCGTCCAGCGGGACAACACGGCCCGTATGTTGGGTAAATTTCTCTGCCATGATTGTCTCCTTATTTCAGGCTGCGAATGTCGGCGAAATGGCCGGTAACGGCCGCAGCGGCGGCCATTGCCGGGCTGACCAGATGGGTGCGCCCACCGCGGCCCTGACGGCCTTCAAAGTTACGGTTGCTGGTAGAGGCGCAGCGCTCACCCGGGTTCAGGCGATCGTTATTCATGGCCAGACACATAGAGCAGCCGGGCAGGCGCCACTCGAAGCCCGCGTCGATAAAGATCTTATCCAGACCTTCGGCTTCCGCCTGGGCTTTCACCGGGCCGGAGCCTGGAACCACCAGCGCCTGCACGCCGGGCGCCACTTTGCGGCCTTTGGCAATCTCTGCCGCCGCACGCAAATCTTCGATACGGGAGTTGGTGCAGGAACCGATAAAGACTTTATCAATGGCGACATCGGTCAACGGCACGCCGGGCTTCAGCCCCATGTAGGCCAGCGCTTTTTCCGCACTGGCGCGCTCGACCGGATCGGTAAAAGATGCCGGGTCAGGGATATTGTCGTTAACGGAAATCACCTGGCCCGGATTGGTGCCCCAGGTCACCTGAGGCGCAATCTCTTCTGCCTGCAGGGTGACGACGGTGTCAAAGGTCGCTCCGTCATCCGTTTTCAGGGTTTTCCAGTACGCGACCGCGTCGTCAAAATCCTGGCCTTTCGGCGCGTGCAGACGGCCCTTCACATAGTTGAAGGTCGTTTCATCTGGCGCGACCAGACCGGCTTTGGCGCCCATCTCAATCGCCATGTTGCACAGGGTCATGCGACCCTCCATGCTCAGCGCCTGAATGGCGTCTCCGCAGAACTCAACAACATGACCGGTGCCGCCTGCGCTGCCGGTTTTACCGATGATGGCCAGCACGATGTCTTTTGCGGTAATACCCGGCGCGGCTTTACCCTTCACCTCAATCTTCATGGTTTTAGCGCGGCCCTGCTTCAGGGTCTGCGTCGCCAGCACGTGTTCCACTTCAGACGTGCCGATCCCGAACGCCAGGGCGCCAAACGCGCCGTGGGTTGCGGTATGGGAGTCGCCGCAGACGATGGTCATGCCCGGCAGGGTAATTCCCTGCTCTGGCCCCATCACGTGAACGATGCCCTGATAAGGGTGGTTCAGGTCGTACAGCTCTACGCCAAATTCGTTGCAGTTCTTAATCAGCTCCTGCATCTGAATACGCGCCATCTCACCCGAGGCGTTAATGTCTTTAGTCTGGGTAGAAACGTTGTGGTCCATCGTCGCGAAGGTTTTACCCGGCTGACGTACCGGGCGCTTGTGCGCGCGCAGGCCGTCAAACGCCTGAGGAGAGGTCACTTCGTGTACCAGATGACGGTCAATGTACAGCAGCGGGGTTTCGTTTGGCGCCTCGTGGACAACGTGCGCATCAAACAACTTTTCATATAAGGTTTTGGCCATGATTACACCCCTTCAGCGACATAGCGGGCAATGATGTCGCCCATTTCATCAGTACTAACAGCCGCCGTGCCGCGTGCTAAATCACCGGTACGGACGCCTTCTTCTAACGCCCGGTTAATGGCGTTTTCAATTGCGGTTGCTGCATCACCTGCATCCAGGCTGTAGCGCAGCAGCAGGGCCAGGGAGAGGATCTGCGCAATCGGGTTAGCGATGTTTTTACCTGCGATATCCGGGGCGGAACCGCCCGCGGGCTCATACAGGCCAAAGCCTTCTTCGTTCAGGCTCGCGGAGGGCAGCATGCCCATGGAGCCGGTGATCATCGCGCACTCGTCTGACAAAATGTCGCCGAACAGGTTGGAGCACAGCAGCACGTCAAACTGGGACGGATCCTTAATCAGCTGCATGGTTGCGTTGTCGATGTACATGTGCGACAGCGCGACGTCCGGGTACTGCTTAGCCACTTCGCTGACGATCTCGCGCCACAAAATGGACGACTGCAGCACGTTCGCTTTATCAATAGAAGTCACTTTATGACGGCGTTTGCGCGCAGACTCAAACGCGATATGGGCGATTCGTTCGATTTCGAAACGGTGATACACCTCGGTATCAAACGCTTTTTCATGCTGACCGCTGCCTTCGCGGCCCTTTGGTTGACCGAAATAGATCCCCCCGGTCAGTTCACGCACGCACAGAATGTCGAAACCGTTGGCGGCGATATCCGCGCGCAGCGGGCAGAACTCTTCCAGACCCTGATACAGCTTCGCCGGACGCAGGTTGCTGAACAGCTTGAAATGCTTGCGCAGCGGCAGCAGCGCGCCGCGCTCTGGCTGTTCAGCCGGCGGCAGGTGTTCCCATTTTGGGCCACCGACGGAGCCAAACAGCACGGCGTCGGCATGTTCGCAGCCTTCCACGGTCGCTTTTGGCAGCGGCGTACCGTGGTTATCAATCGCAATACCGCCCACATCGTAGTGGCTGGTGGTGATTTTCATCGCAAAACGCGAGCGAACGGCTTCCAGTACTTTCAGCGCCTGTGCCATCACTTCCGGGCCAATACCGTCGCCCGGCAACACAGCAATATGGTAATTCTTCGACATTACACGGTTTCCTTGTTGTTCTCTTTATTCTGAGCTTTGCGTTGCAACTCTTTTTCGACTTCGGCGGCGCGCCAGATGTTGTTCAAAACGTGCACCATCGCTTTTGCGGAGGATTCGACGATATCGGTCGCCAGGCCCACGCCGTGGAAACGACGACCGTTATAATTGACGACGATATCCACCTGACCCAGCGCATCTTTACCGTGGCCTTTGGCCGTCAGGTCATATTTCACCAGCTCAACGTCGTACTCGGTGACGCGGTTAATGGCCTGATAGATGGCGTCGACGGGGCCGTTGCCGTTCGCGGCCTCTGCTTTAATGTCATCGCCGCAGGCCAGTTTGACCGAGGCGGTAGCGATGTCGCTGGAGCCGGACTGTACGTTGAAATAATCCAGACGGAAGTGCTCTGGCTCTTCCTGCTGCTTGTTAATAAAGGCCAGCGCTTCCAGGTCGTAGTCGAAGACCTGACCTTTTTTATCGGCCAGCTTCAGGAACGCGTCGTACAGCTGATCCATGTTGTAATCGCTGTCCTTATAACCCATCTCCTCCATGCGGTGCTTCACCGCCGCGCGGCCGGAGCGGGAGGTCAGGTTCAGCTGCACCTGATTCAGACCGATAGATTCCGGGGTCATGATTTCGTAGTTTTCGCGGTTCTTCAGCACGCCATCCTGGTGAATACCGGAGGAGTGCGCGAAGGCGCCGGTGCCGACAATCGCTTTGTTCGCCGGAATGGGCATGTTGCAAATCTGGCTGACGGTCTGGCTGGTGCGCCAGATTTCGTTGTGATTGATGCGGGTGTGCACGTTCATAATGTCTTTGCGCACTTTGATCGCCATGATCACTTCTTCCAGCGAACAGTTGCCCGCGCGTTCGCCGATACCGTTCATCGCGCCTTCTACCTGACGCGCGCCGGCGTGGACGGCGGCGATGGCATTGCCGACGGCCAGGCCCAAATCATCGTGGGTGTGGACCGAGATAATTGCCTTATCAATGTTGGGTACGCGGTCATACAGGCCGGTGATGATGTTGGAGAACTCAAACGGCATGGTGTAGCCGACGGTGTCCGGGATGTTGATGGTTTTTGCGCCCGCGTTGATGGCGGCTTCTACCACACGCGCCAGGTCTTCGATTGGCGTACGGCCCGCATCTTCACAGGAGAATTCAACGTCATCGGTATAGTTGCGCGCACGCTTAACCATGTAGACCGCGCGCTCAATCACCTCATCCAGCGTGCTGCGCAGCTTGGTAGCGATGTGCATAGGCGAGGTGGCAATAAAGGTGTGGATACGGAACGCTTCGGCGACTTTCAGCGACTCGGCGGCAACGTCGATATCTTTCTCTACGCAGCGCGCCAGGGCACACACGCGGCTGTTTTTAATGGTGCGCGCGATAGTCTGGACGGATTCGAAATCACCCGGGGACGAGACCGGGAAACCGACTTCCATCACGTCGACACCCATACGTTCGAGAGCCAGCGCGATCTGCAGTTTCTCTTTTACACTCAGGCTTGCCTGCAATGCCTGTTCACCGTCACGTAAAGTAGTATCGAAAATAATGACTTGCTGGCTCATGGGTTAGGTCCTTGTCAGTCTTAGGGCGCCTTGCTACGAGCATAAAAAAACCCGCGCAGTGGCGCGGGTTTTTAGTCTTACTGGTGACGATTCAACGCTGAATTTCGCCCGCCAGTCTACCGCGCACAGTGGATGCGTTTAGTAGTAGTAGACCGGTGAAACGAATGGTGCGAATCATGAATCGTGCTCCGTTAAATTCAATATGCTTTTAGTGGTACTGGATACGGCCATTCATGTCAACCCCTGAGGATGAAAACGGGCCCGACAGACGGAATCGGCAGGGGATTTACTTTAGCTAATTGTGCTGGTTTTGGCTTTCCAGAACCGACGAATTGTCTAATTTTGGACTTAAGAAAAGCGTTGCAGAACGAATAAATATAATTGTTTAAAAATGCGTGAAATGTCTATAAAAGGACGCATTGTGTTTAAACGGTTTTGATATCATTGAGTTATAATTGCAGTGAATCTATTCCAGAATGCTGGAAAGCGAAGGGAGATAACAGGCTGTTAACTCACAGCAGGTCAATAGCGATAACAGTTTAATAATACTTAAGTCATCATTAACCTGCTGGCAATTGTATATTCGTCTGGTTTATGGTTTCATTTAAATCCTAAAGTCAAACATATCATTTGCGCTCATTAGATTTCGTTAATATAGAGTCTTTATATATTCCGAATTTTAAGTGATTCTCTTTCGCTGATCGTATTTGCATGATAAATCATATTTTTCGAGATTATTACCTTACGGTGGCAAAGGGAGTGTAGCGTGACAGTGGAGTCAGAAGTGCCAGAAAATAATATTAAACAACCTCAAGCTACTGATGGGATTAAACCGCAGTTACGCACGGTGGATCTTAATCTTCTGACGGTATTTGATGCTGTCATGCAGGAGCAAAATATCACCCGCGCAGCCCAGGCGTTGGGGATGTCACAACCTGCCGTGAGTAATGCCGTTGCCAGACTTAAAGTCATGTTTAACGACGAATTATTTGTTCGCTACGGAAGAGGGATCCAGCCTACGGCGCGTGCATTCCAGCTGTTCGGCTCTATCCGTCAGGCGCTGCAGTTGGTGCAAAATGAGCTGCCGGGATCGGGCTTTGAACCCTTAAGCAGCGAACGCGTATTCCATCTTTGTGTCTGTAGCCCCTTAGATAATTATTTAACGTCGGTGATTTATAATAAAGTTGAAGAGATCGCACCCAATATCAATCTGGTTTTTAAATCATCCCTGAATCAAAACACGGAACATCAGTTACGCTATCAGGAGATCGAATTCGTTCTCGGATATGAAGAGTTCCGTCGTCCAGAATTTTCCTGCGTGCCGCTGTTTAAAGATGAAATGGTTCTGGTCGCCAGTAAAAAGCATCCGCGCCTCAATTCTCCGCTGCGCGAAAGCGATGTTTATAACGAGCAGCACGCCGTTGTTGCACTCGACAGATATGCTTCCTTTAGCCTGCCGTGGTATGACACTGCGGATAAACAGGCGAGCGTAGCCTATCAGGGTATGGCCATGGTGAGCGTATTAAACGTGGTCTCCCAGACTCAGCTGGTAGCGATTGCGCCGCGCTGGCTGGCAGAAGAGTTTTCTGACCCTTTAAATCTGCAAATTTTGCCTCTGCCGCTCAAGCTAAATAGCCGTACCTGTTATCTTTCCTGGCACGAGGCGGCGGGCCGGGATAAAGGGCATCAGTGGATGGAGGAGCTGCTGGTGAGCATCTGCCGCCGGTAAACGCATCAGGATAAATTGCATTGGTTCATGCGATTTATCCTGAGTTCTTTTGCATAATTGCTATTTTGTTCTGCGATGTTTTTTTTCGGGCTGCTCTCCGGCGCGTAAAAATAGATGATTTCCTGCATTGTCGCGCTTTTCAGCGATGATTTATCACCCCATCCTCTCTTCCCAGAAGAAATAACCATATCTTCTGTTAACGGCTGCTTTTTCTGCTTTACGCACCGTTTATCTCCCCGGGTTTGCTAATTGCCTGCCTCATAACGAGCGGTTAAGGTAAAGAACACTCTGCAAAATATAAGATTGGTTTAGCCCAATCGTAAGACGGTGCGGAAATGAATTCGGCAGTCCGTCTATAACAAAATGCCTGGAGGCAAAGCATGGAGATGTTGTCTGGCGCGGAAATGGTCGTTCGGTCGCTGATCGATCAGGGCGTAAAGCAAGTGTTCGGCTACCCTGGCGGTGCGGTCCTCGATATTTATGATGCGCTGCATACGGTAGGGGGCATTGACCATGTTCTGGTGCGTCACGAGCAGGCGGCGGTACACATGGCTGACGGCCTGGCGCGTGCGACGGGTGAAGTGGGCGTAGTGTTAGTGACCTCCGGCCCCGGCGCAACAAACGCCATTACCGGCATTGCGACAGCGTATATGGACTCCATCCCGCTGGTGATCCTCTCCGGGCAGGTGGCAACCTCACTCATCGGCTACGATGCGTTCCAGGAGTGCGACATGGTCGGGATTTCGCGTCCCGTTGTGAAGCACAGCTTTCTGGTTAAGCAAACCGAAGACATTCCCGGCGTGCTGAAAAAAGCCTTCTGGCTGGCGGCAAGTGGACGCCCTGGACCGGTGGTGGTCGATCTGCCGAAAGATATCCTGAACCCGGCAAACAGGCTGCCCTACGTCTGGCCGGACTCGGTCAGCATGCGTTCTTACAACCCTACAACGCAGGGCCACAAAGGCCAGATCAAGCGGGCGCTGCAGACGCTGCTGGCCGCTAAAAAACCGGTGGTCTATGTCGGCGGTGGGGCAATCAATTCTGCGTGTGAGCCACAGCTTCGTGAGCTGATCGAAAAGCTTAACCTGCCTGTTGCGTCGTCACTGATGGGGCTCGGGGCGTTCCCCGCCACCCACCGTCAGGCGCTGGGCATGCTGGGTATGCACGGTACCTATGAAGCCAATATGACGATGCACCATTCCGATGTCATTTTTGCCGTCGGCGTGCGCTTTGACGATCGCACCACCAACAACCTGGCGAAGTATTGCCCGAACGCCACCGTGCTGCACATTGATATCGATCCTACGTCGATTTCAAAGACGGTGTCTGCCGATGTACCGATCGTCGGAGATGCCCGTCAGGTTCTGGAGCAAATGCTGGATCTGCTGACCCACGAAAGCACGTCTCAACCGCTGGATGAGATCCGCGACTGGTGGCAGCAAATTGAACAGTGGCGCGCGCGTCAGTGCCTGAAATATGACGCGCAAAGTGAAAACATTAAGCCGCAGGCGGTCATTGAAACGGTGTGGCGCCTGACGAAAGGTGAGGCGTATGTGACCTCAGACGTCGGGCAGCACCAGATGTTTGCCGCTCTGTATTACCCATTTGATAAACCGCGACGCTGGATCAACTCCGGTGGTTTAGGCACCATGGGCTTTGGCCTGCCCGCCGCGCTGGGCGTGAAGCTGGCGTTGCCGAATGAAACCGTCGTCTGCGTGACCGGTGATGGCAGCATTCAGATGAACATTCAGGAGCTGTCTACCGCGTTGCAATATGAACTGCCGGTTCTGGTGCTGAACCTGAATAACGGGTATCTCGGCATGGTGAAGCAGTGGCAGGATATGATCTACTCTGGCCGTCATTCCCAGTCCTACATGAAATCGCTGCCGGACTTTGTTCGTCTTGCTGAAGCTTACGGCCACGTAGGCATGCGGGTGGCCGATCCGGCTGAGCTGGAAACGAAGCTCGCTCAGGCGCTTGAGCACGTTAAAAACAACCGCCTCGTCTTTATGGATGTCATTGTTGATGGGACCGAGCACGTTTATCCGATGCATATTCGTGGTGGTGGTATGGATGAAATGTGGTTAAGCAAAACGGAGAGAACCTGATATGCGCCGGATATTATCTGTTTTACTGGAAAACGAGTCTGGCGCACTGTCGCGCGTCATTGGCCTTTTTGCGCAGCGCGGCTATAACATTGAAAGCCTGACCGTTGCTCCGACGGAAGACCCGACGCTGTCGCGCATGACGATCCAAACCGTCGGCGATGCCAAAGTGCTCGAGCAGATTGAGAAGCAGCTGCATAAGCTGGTCGACGTGCTGCGCGTGAGCGAGCTGGGGCAGGGTGCTTACGTTGAGCGTGAAGTTATGCTGGTAAAAATTCAGGCCAGCGGCTACGGGCGTGATGAAGTCAAACGCAATGCGGACATTTTCCGCGGACAGATCATTGACGTCACGCCTTCTCTTTATACGGTTCAACTGGCCGGGACAAGCGACAAGCTGGATGCTTTCCTCGCGTCCGTGCGGGATGTCGCAAAAATTGTTGAGGTCGCGAGATCGGGTGTTGTGGGCCTGTCACGCGGCGAGAAAATCATGCGTTAGTTGTCAAAAAGGTTCGCCTCTTTCTGCCCGGTCACCAAAGCCGGGCTTTTTTTTGCGTAATCAGCCGATAACGCAGATAAAAGCGGTTGCCGCGAAGGCTTTTCTGCGTTTAGATGTTAAAAGATTTAACCATAACCTTGACAGGGCCATGGACTCTTTTCTTTTTTTAAGGGGCAATTGTGAAACTGGATGAAATCGCCCGGCTAGCCGGCGTGTCACGAACAACGGCCAGCTATGTGATTAACGGTAAAGCAAAGCAGTACCGTGTCAGCGATAAGACCGTTGAAAAAGTTATGGCGGTGGTTCGTGAACATAACTACCATCCGAATGCTGTCGCTGCCGGCCTGCGCGCCGGGCGTACCCGCTCTATTGGTCTGGTGATCCCGGATCTGGAAAATACCAGCTATACCCGTATCGCCAACTATCTTGAACGTCAGGCGCGCCAGCGCGGCTATCAATTGCTGATCGCCTGCTCGGAAGACCAGCCCGACAACGAGATGCGCTGCATTGAGCATCTGCTTCAGCGTCAGGTGGATGCTATCATCGTGTCGACCTCCCTACCGCCCGAGCATCCTTTCTACCAGCGCTGGGCGAACGACGCGTTCCCTATCGTTGCGCTGGATCGCGCGCTCGATCGCGAGCATTTCACCAGCGTCGTGGGTGCGGATCAGGATGATGCAGAAATGCTGGCCGCAGAGCTGAGAACATTCCCCGCTGAAACGGTGCTGTATCTTGGCGCGCTGCCCGAGCTTTCCGTGAGCTTCCTGCGCGAGCAGGGATTCAGAACCGCCTGGAAAGACGATCCGCGCGAGGTTCACTACCTTTATGCCAATAGCTACGAGCGTGAAGCGGCTGCGCAGCTGTTCGAGAAATGGCTGGAAACGCATCCGATGCCTCAGGCGCTGTTCACCACCTCGTTTGCGCTCCTGCAGGGCGTCATGGATGTGACCTTGCGCCGTGAAGGTAAACTGCCGTCCGACCTGGCGATTGCCACGTTTGGGGATAACGAGCTGCTCGATTTCCTCCAGTGCCCGGTGCTGGCGGTTGCCCAGCGTCACCGCGATGTGGCTGAACGCGTGCTTGAGATCGTGCTGGCAAGCCTGGATGAGCCGCGCAAACCGAAGCCGGGCCTGACGCGTATCAAACGTAATCTCTACCATCGCGGAATTTTAAGCCGCCAAAAATGAAACGACTGGGGCGGCGAAATCTGCCCCATTTTGTTGCGATATTTCGTGTAGATAATTCCCGGAGAGAAATTAGGATAATTCTTGCAGGATCGTAATCACCCATTTTCTTAATTCATTCTGGCTTTTAAATTGCCCATTTAAAGAACGTCCGGGTAATTTTAAGCAGCACTATTTGTATTATTTTGTTACAAACCCTCTTCGGGCGATGAATATTCAGACGTTTTTCCTCCGCCTTTGCCAGCTTACGCGCCAACCGCCGCGCTTACCGGGCGCCTGGGTGAATCTGGCGCTGTTATCCCCCGGGAATCTGTCATAAAATGCTGCCCGCGTCGCAAACTGACACTTTATATTTATCTGCGATGATATTGAGTGAGCCTTAACGCTAGTGTGCATATTCGGTTTTTTTCTTACAAATATTCATAACGTTAATTTTGCCTCGCCAGTTGTGCAGTTATTAACCAGGACTGTTTATCTCTGTAAATAGAGGGCTTTCGAGTCCTTATAGGGAGAGTCCTGGCTTGACAAGCTTTTCCCTCGCTCCGTAAACTCCTTTAGGTGGGAATTTGTGGGTTAAAGTGGTGAGGAGGGGTGTGACTGGCATGTTCCGTGGAGCTACGTTAGTCAATCTCGACAGCAAAGGGCGTTTATCGGTACCAACCCGATACCGCGACCGGCTGATTGAGAACGCTGCGGGTCAAATGGTTTGCACCATTGACATTAACTCCCCCTGCCTGCTGCTTTACCCCTTGCCCGAATGGGAAATTATTGAGCAAAAGCTGTCGCGACTGTCGAGCATGAACCCGCAGGAACGCCGCGTGCAGCGGCTGTTATTGGGACATGCCAGTGAATGTCAGATGGATAACGCAGGGCGATTACTGATTGCCCCTGTGTTACGGCAACATGCCGGTCTGACCAAAGAAGTGATGCTGGTCGGGCAGTTCAACAAGTTTGAGCTGTGGGATGAAACGACCTGGTATCAACAGGTCAAGGAAGATATCGACGCTGAGCAGTCTGATTCCGCGACATTATCGGAACGGCTGCAGGACTTGTCTCTATAAATATGATGGAAAATTATAAACATAAAACGGTGTTACTGGACGAGGCCGTGAACGGTCTGAACATTCGTCCGGATGGCATCTACATTGATGGCACGTTTGGTCGCGGTGGTCACTCGCGTTTGATTCTCTCCCAGCTTGGAGAGGAAGGGCGTCTGCTGGCAATCGATCGCGATCCGCAGGCTATTGCCGTTGCGCAGACCATCAATGACCCACGCTTTTCCATCGTGCATGGACCTTTCTCTGCGCTCGCGGATTACGTTGCCGAGCGCGGCCTGACGGGCAAGATCGACGGGATTCTTCTCGATCTTGGCGTCTCTTCACCCCAACTTGATGATGCTGAGCGCGGTTTCTCCTTTATGCGTGACGGTCCGCTGGACATGCGCATGGATCCGACGCGCGGTCAGTCTGCCGCGGAGTGGTTACAGACCGCTGACGAAGCCGATATTGCATGGGTCATCAAAACGTTCGGCGAAGAGCGCTTTGGCAAACGTATTGCGCGCGCCATCGTTGAGCGCAATCGTATTGAGCCAATGACCCGCACCAAAGAGTTGGCCGAGGTGATCGCGGCGGCGACGCCGGTGAAGGATAAGCACAAACATCCCGCGACCCGTACCTTCCAGGCGGTTCGCATCTGGGTAAACAGTGAACTGGAGGAAATAGAGCTGGCGCTAAAAAGCTCGCTCGACGTGCTGGCCCCGGGTGGGCGGTTATCCATCATCAGCTTCCATTCGCTGGAAGACCGTATTGTGAAACGCTTTATGCGTGAACAAAGCCGCGGTCCACAGGTGCCAGCGGGGCTGCCGATGACGGAAGAACAACTCAGGAAGCTGGGTGGCCGTCAGTTGCGAGCATTAGGCAAGTTGATGCCGGGCGAAGAAGAAGTGGCAGAGAATCCACGCGCCCGTAGTTCAGTGCTGCGTGTTGCAGAGAGGACGAACGCATGATCGGCAGAGTGACAGAGACCCTAAGCAAAGTTAAGGATTCGTTAGGAAGCAACGAGCGCCATGCCTTGCCTGGCGTGATCGGCGACGATCTTTTGCGGTTTGGGAAACTGCCACTCTGTCTGTTCATTTGCATCATTGTCACAGCGGTTACGGTGGTGACCACCGCTCACCACACACGTTTATTGACTGCGCAACGCGAGCAGATGGTACTGGAACGCGATGCGCTGGATATTGAATGGCGAAATCTGATCCTTGAAGAAAACGCGCTCGGCGATCACAGCCGGGTTGAACGGATCGCAACGGAGAAGCTGCAGCTGCAGCATGTTGATCCTTCACAGGAAAATATCGTAGTACAAAAATAAGGGAAAACGCGACGCATGAAAGCAGCGGCAAAAACGCTAAAACCAAAACGTCAGGAAGAACAGGCCAACTTTATCAGTTGGCGTTTTGCGTTGCTTTGCGGCTGCATTTTACTCGCTCTGGGTTTTCTGCTGGGACGCGTAGCCTGGCTACAAATCGTCGCCCCTGACATGCTGGTGCGCCAGGGCGACATGCGCTCTCTGCGCGTTCAGGAAGTATCGACATCCCGCGGGATGATCACCGACCGCTCTGGCCGTCCGCTGGCGGTGAGCGTGCCGGTGAAGGCGATCTGGGCCGATCCGAAAGAACTGCATGACGCGGGCGGGATCACGCTGGATAACCGCTGGAAGGCGCTTGCCGATGCGCTGAAGATGCCGCTGGACCAGCTGGCGTCACGCGTGAATACAAACCCGAAAGGGCGTTTTATCTATCTGGCGCGTCAGGTGAACCCTGACATGGCGGACTACATCAAAAAACTGAAGCTGCCGGGGATCCATCTGCGTGAGGAATCCCGTCGTTACTATCCATCCGGCGAAGTGACCGCTCACCTCATTGGCTTTACCAACGTCGATAGCCAGGGGATTGAAGGCGTCGAAAAAAGCTTTGATAAATGGCTTACCGGCCAGCCGGGCGAACGTATCGTGCGTAAAGACCGCTACGGTCGCGTGATCGAGGATATTTCCTCAACGGACAGCCAGGCGGCGCACAACCTTGCGCTAAGCATTGATGAACGTCTGCAGGCGCTGGTTTACCGCGAGCTGAACAACGCCGTGGCGTTTAACAAGGCGGAGTCGGGCAGCGCCGTGCTGGTGGATGTCAACACGGGTGAGGTGCTGGCGATGGCCAATAGCCCGTCCTACAACCCGAACAACCTGACCGGCACGCAGAAGGATGTGATGCGTAACCGTACCATCACCGACGTCTTCGAGCCGGGCTCGACCGTTAAGCCGATGGTGGTCATGACTGCACTTCAGCGCGGTATCGTGAATGAAAACACCGTACTGAATACCATTCCTTACCGAATTAACGGTCACGAAATCAAAGACGTGGCACGTTATAGCGAATTGACCCTGACCGGGGTGTTGCAGAAGTCGAGTAACGTCGGCGTTTCTAAGCTGGCGTTAGCGATGCCGTCCTCAGCGTTAGTAGAGACTTACTCACGTTTTGGGCTTGGAAAGGCGACCAATTTGGGGTTGGTCGGAGAACGCAGTGGCTTATATCCTCAAAAACAACGGTGGTCTGACATAGAGAGGGCCACCTTCTCTTTCGGCTACGGGCTAATGGTAACCCCGTTACAGTTAGCGCGAGTCTACGCAACGATCGGCAGCTATGGCGTTTATCGTCCGCTGTCGATTACCAAAGTTGATCCACCGGTTCCCGGTGAGCGTATCTTCCCGGAATCCACCGTTCGTACCGTTGTGCACATGATGGAAAGCGTGGCGCTGCCCGGCGGCGGCGGCGTGAAGGCGGCTATCAAAGGCTACCGCATTGCCATTAAAACCGGTACGGCGAAAAAAGTGGGGCCAGACGGCCGCTACATCAACAAATACATTGCCTATACCGCAGGCGTAGCGCCTGCAAGCAATCCGCGTTTTGCGCTGGTGGTCGTAATCAACGATCCACAGGCGGGTAAATACTACGGCGGCGCCGTCTCCGCGCCCGTGTTCGGGGCCATCATGGGCGGCGTGTTACGCACCATGAACATTGAACCGGATGCGCTGGCGACGGGCGAAAAAAGTGAATTTGTAATTAATCAAGGCGAGGGTACAGGTGGCAGATCGTAATTTGCGCGACCTTCTCGCTCCGTGGGTGCCAAACGCACCGGAGCGAGCACTGCGAGAGATGGTACTGGACAGCCGCGTAGCGGCTTCTGGCGATCTTTTTGTGGCGGTGGTCGGTCATCAGGCGGACGGGCGTCGTTATATCCCGCAGGCGATTGCGCAAGGTGTGGCTGCCATTATTGCTGAGGCTAAAGATGAGGCAACCGACGGTGAGATCCGTGAAATGCACGGCGTGCCGGTTATCTATCTCATCCAGTTGAACGAGCGTCTTTCCGCGCTGGCGGGACGTTTTTATCACGAACCTTCCGACCAGCTGCGTCTGGTTGGCGTAACGGGCACCAACGGAAAAACCACCACCACGCAGCTGATGGCGCAGTGGGCCCAACTGCTGGGTGAAACCGGTGCGGTGATGGGAACCGTGGGCAACGGCCTGCTGGGCAAAGTGAGCCCGACGGAAAACACCACCGGTTCGGCGGTTGACGTCCAGCACGTGCTTGCCGGTCTGGCAGGGCAGGGCGCAACCTTTGCCGCAATGGAAGTTTCTTCACACGGTCTGGTACAGCACCGCGTCGCGGCGCTGAAATTTGCGGCATCCGTGTTTACCAACCTGAGCCGCGATCATCTTGATTATCATGGTGATATGGAGCATTACGAAGCCGCGAAATGGCTGCTCTATTCCACTCACCACTGTGGTCAGGCGATCATCAATGCCGACGATGAAGTCGGACGCCGCTGGCTGGCGAAGCTGCCGGATGCGGTTGCCGTGTCGATGGAAGACCATATTAATCCGAACTGCCACGGCCGCTGGCTGAAGGCGGTTGAGGTGAACTATCACGACAGCGGGGCGACCATTCGCTTTGCCTCTTCCTGGGGTGAAGGTGAAATTGAAAGCCGCCTGATGGGGGCGTTTAACGTCAGCAACCTGCTGCTGGCGCTGGCGACGCTGCTGGCGCTGGGTTATCCGATGGCGGAACTGCTGAAAACCTCAGCGCGTCTGCAGCCGGTTTGCGGCCGTATGGAAGTGTTCAGCGCGCCGGGCAAGCCGACCGTCGTGGTTGATTATGCCCACACGCCGGACGCGCTGGAAAAAGCGCTGGAAGCGGCGCGCCTGCACTGTACCGGTAAGCTCTGGTGCGTGTTTGGCTGCGGCGGCGATCGCGACAAAGGCAAGCGCCCGCTGATGGGCGCGATTGCGGAGCAGTTTGCGGATATTCCGGTTGTTACCGATGACAACCCGCGTACGGAAGAGCCGCGCGCCATCATCAATGACATTCTGGCGGGCATGCTGGACGCGGGCCGCGCGCGCGTCGTGGAAGGCCGTGCGGAAGCCGTGACCAACGCCATCATGCAGGCCAAAGAAAACGACGTGGTTCTGCTGGCGGGCAAAGGCCATGAAGATTATCAGATCGTTGGCAATCGCCGTCTGGACTACTCGGATCGCGTAACGGCAGCACGCCTGCTGGGAGTCGTCGCATGATTAGCCTTTCGTTAAGCCAGGCCGCTGCGCTGCTGCACGGCGACCTGCATGGGCAAGACCTGACCATTGATGCCGTGACGACGGACACCCGCAAAGTCACGGCAGGCTGTCTGTTCGTGGCGCTGAAGGGCGAACGTTTTGACGCGCATGATTTTGCCGAACAGGCCAAAGAAAACGGCGCGGGTGCGCTTCTGGTCAGCCGCAAGCTTGATGTCGATCTGCCGCAGGTTGTGGTGAAAGATACGCGTCTCGCGTTCGGCGAGCTGGCTGCCTGGGTTCGTCAGCAGGTACCTGCGCGCGTCGTCGCGCTCACCGGGTCATCGGGCAAAACGTCGGTGAAAGAGATGACGGCGGCGATCCTCAGCCAGTGCGGCAACACGCTTTATACCGCGGGCAACCTCAATAACGACATCGGCGTGCCGATGACGTTACTGCGCCTGACCAAAGAGCATGACTATGCGGTGATCGAGCTAGGAGCAAACCATCAGGGTGAAATCGCCTGGACCGTGAGCCTGACGCGCCCGGAAGCGGCGCTGGTGAATAACCTCGCGGCGGCGCATCTGGAGGGCTTTGGTTCGCTGGAAGGCGTAGCGAAAGCCAAAGGCGAGATTTATACCGGCCTGCCGGATAACGGTATTGCCATTCTGAACGCCGATAACAACGACTGGCTGAACTGGCAGAGCATCATTGGGTCGCGTAAAACCTGGCGCTTCTCGCCGAATGCGGCCAACAGTGATTTTACCGCGACCAATATCCATGTGACGTCGCACGGCACGGAGTTCACCCTCACGACCCCAACGGGTGGTGTGGACGTGCTGCTGCCGCTGCCGGGGCGTCATAACATCGCCAATGCGCTTGCGGCGGCGGCGTTGTCGACGGCGGTCGGCGCGCCGCATGAGGCGATCAAAGCCGGGCTGGCGAACCTGAAAGCCGTACCGGGGCGTCTGTTCCCGATTCCGCTTTCGGAAAACAAGCTGCTGCTGGATGACTCCTACAACGCGAACGTTGGCTCAATGACGGCGGCGGTGCAGGTGCTATCGGAAATGCCGGGCTATCGCATCATGGTGGTTGGCGACATGGCAGAGCTGGGCGACGAAAGCGAAGCCTGTCATACCCAGGTCGGTGAAGCGGCGAAAGCGGCGGGGCTGGACCGTGTCCTGAGCGCAGGAAAACTGAGCCAGGCGATAAGCCAGGCCAGCGGCGTTGGCGAGCATTTTGCCGATAAAGCGGCGTTGATTGAACGCCTCAAAGCATTGATGACAGAAAAACAAATTGTGACTGTGTTAGTGAAAGGTTCACGTAGTGCCGCCATGGAAGAGGTTGTGCACGCATTACAGGAGAACGGGACATGTTAGTTTGGCTGGCCGAACATTTGGTCAAATATTATTCAGGCTTTAACGTCTTTTCGTATCTGACGTTTCGCGCCATCGTCAGCCTGCTGACTGCGCTGTTCATCTCGCTGTGGATGGGCCCGCGCATGATTGCCCGTCTGCAAAAACTCTCTTTCGGCCAGGTTGTGCGTAACGACGGCCCGGAATCGCACTTCAGTAAACGCGGCACGCCGACTATGGGCGGGATCATGATCCTGACGGCCATCGTTGTTTCCGTACTGCTGTGGGCGTATCCGTCTAACCCATACGTCTGGTGCGTGCTTACCGTGCTGGTGGGCTATGGGATCATTGGTTTTGTGGATGATTACCGCAAAGTCGTTCGCAAAGATACGAAGGGCCTGATTGCCCGCTGGAAGTACTTCTGGATGTCGGTGATTGCGCTGGGCGTGGCCTTTGCGCTCTATCTGGCCGGGAAAGACACGCCGGCAACCGAGCTGGTCGTGCCGTTCTTTAAGGACGTGATGCCGCAGCTGGGGCTGTTCTACATCCTGCTGGCCTACTTTGTGATTGTCGGCACCGGCAACGCCGTTAACCTGACCGACGGTCTGGATGGCCTCGCCATTATGCCTACCGTCTTCGTGGCGGCCGGTTTTGCGCTGGTGGCCTGGGCGACCGGTAACATGAACTTTGCGAACTACCTGCACATCCCTTATCTGCGACACGCGGGTGAGCTGGTGATCGTCTGTACGGCGATTGTCGGCGCGGGGCTGGGTTTCCTGTGGTTCAACACCTATCCGGCTCAGGTCTTTATGGGTGACGTCGGTTCTCTGGCTTTGGGCGGTGCGCTCGGCATTATCGCCGTACTGCTGCGTCAGGAGTTCCTGCTGGTGATCATGGGCGGCGTGTTTGTGGTTGAAACCCTGTCGGTGATTTTGCAGGTCGGTTCCTTCAAGCTGCGCGGTCAGCGCATCTTCCGTATGGCGCCGATTCACCACCACTATGAACTGAAAGGCTGGCCGGAGCCGCGCGTGATTGTGCGCTTCTGGATTATTTCGCTGATGCTGGTGCTGATTGGCCTGGCAACGCTGAAGGTACGTTAATCATGGCAGATTACCAGGGCAAAAAAGTCGTTATCATCGGGTTGGGCCTCACGGGCCTCTCCTGCGTGGACTTTTTCCTCGCGCGCGGCGTGACGCCGCGGGTGATGGATACGCGTGTCTCTCCGCCGGGTCTGGACAAGCTGCCGGAACAGGTTGAACGCCACCTTGGTGGTCTGAATGATGACTGGCTGCTGGCAGCCGATCTGATTGTCGCCAGCCCTGGTATGGCGCTGGCGCACCCTTCGCTGAGCGCTGCCGCGGATGCGGGCGTTGAGATTGTCGGCGATATCGAGCTGTTCTGCCGCGAAGCGCAGGCCCCCGTTATCGCCATTACCGGTTCTAACGGAAAGAGCACCGTCACCACCCTGGTGGGTGAAATGGCGAAAGCGGCAGGCATGAACGTCGGCGTCGGCGGTAACATCGGCTTGCCTGCTCTGATGCTGCTGGACAAAGGCTGCGAACTCTATGTTCTGGAACTTTCCAGCTTCCAGCTGGAAACAACCTCCAGCCTGCACGCCGCCGCTGCGACGATCCTTAACGTGACGGAAGATCATATGGACAGGTATCCATTTGGTCTGCAGCAGTACCGCGCCGCCAAGCTGCGCGTGTATGAAAATGCCAAAGTCTGCGTGGTGAACGCCGATGACGCGCTGACCATGCCGGTACGCGGCGCGGACGATCGCTGTATCAGCTTCGGCATCACCATGGGTGATTATCATCTGAACCGCCAGCTGGGTGAAACCTGGCTGCGGGTGAAAGGTGAGAAAGTACTGAACGTGAAAGAGATGAAGCTCTCTGGCCAGCATAACTATACCAATGCGCTGGCGGCGCTGGCGCTGGCGGATGCTGTTGGCCTGCCGCGCTCCTCAAGCCTGAAAGCGTTAACCACGTTTTCCGGCCTGGCGCACCGCTTCCAGCTGGCGCTGGAGCACAACGGCGTGCGCTGGATCAACGACTCTAAGGCGACCAACGTGGGCAGCACGGAGGCCGCGCTGAACGGCCTGCACGTTGACGGTACCCTGCATCTGCTGCTGGGCGGCGACGGTAAATCCGCTGATTTCTCGTCCCTCAAGCCGTATCTTTCCGGGGATAACATCCGTCTGTACTGCTTCGGCCGCGACGGCAGCGAGCTGGCTGAACTGCGCCCTGAGGTTGCCGAGCAAACCGACACCATGGAACAGGCGATGCGGCTTATCGCGCCTCGCGTGAAGCCGGGCGACATGGTGCTGCTCTCTCCGGCCTGTGCCAGCCTCGATCAATTCAAGAATTTCGAACAGCGTGGTGATGTCTTTACCCGTCTGGCGAAGGAGTTAGGCTGATGCGTTTATCTCTCCCTCGCCTGAAAATGCCGCGTCTGCCAGGATTTGGAATTCTGGTGTGGCTGTTTGCGGCACTGAAAGGCTGGGTGATGGCTTCGCGGGAAAAAGACTCCGATAGCCTGATTATGTACGACCGCACCCTGTTCTGGCTTACGCTGGGGCTGGCGGCGATCGGCTTTATCATGGTGACCTCGGCCTCGATGCCCGTTGGACAGCGTCTGGCTAACGATCCCTTCCTGTTTGCCAAGCGTGACGGGCTGTACATCATCCTGGCGTTCTGTCTGGCGCTGGTGACCCTGCGTCTGCCGATGGCATTCTGGCAGCGGCACAGTACGGCGATGCTGATTGCGTCAATTATCATGCTGCTGATCGTGCTGGTGGTGGGGAGCTCCGTTAACGGGGCATCGCGCTGGATTGCCTTTGGTCCGCTGCGCATTCAGCCTGCGGAATTCACCAAGCTTTCGCTGTTCTGCTACCTGGCGAACTACCTGGTGCGTAAGGTAGATGAGGTGCGTAACAACCTTCGCGGCTTCTTAAAACCGATGGGCGTGATTCTGGTGCTGGCGGTATTGCTGCTGGCGCAGCCTGACCTCGGTACCGTGGTGGTGCTGTTTGTCACGACGCTGGCGATGCTGTTCCTGGCAGGGGCCAAGCTGTGGCAGTTCATCGCCATCATCGGAATGGGGATTTCAGCGGTAGTGCTGCTGATCCTCGCCGAGCCTTACCGTATCCGCCGCGTGACCTCGTTCTGGAACCCGTGGGAAGATCCGTTCGGCAGCGGTTATCAGCTGACGCAGTCGCTGATGGCCTTTGGTCGCGGTGAACTCTGGGGGCAGGGGCTGGGTAACTCGGTACAGAAACTGGAGTATTTACCGGAAGCGCACACTGACTTCATCTTCTCCATTATTGGGGAAGAACTGGGTTATATCGGTGTGGTATTAGCGCTATTAATGGTATTCTTCGTCGCTTTCCGCGCCATGTCGATTGGCCGGAAAGCGCTGGAGATCGATCACCGCTTCTCAGGCTTCCTGGCCTGCTCAATTGGTATCTGGTTTAGCTTCCAGGCATTGGTTAACGTCGGGGCCGCAGCGGGCATGCTGCCGACCAAAGGTCTGACGTTGCCGTTGATCAGTTATGGTGGTTCCAGTCTGTTGATCATGTCGACGGCCATCATGCTGTTGTTGCGCATAGATTATGAGACGCGCCTGGAAAAAGCCCAGGCGTTTACACGAGGTTCACGATGAATCAACCGAAGCGGTTAATGGTGATGGCAGGCGGTACCGGCGGACACGTGTTCCCGGGGCTGGCGGTTGCGCACCATTTAATGGATCAGGGCTGGCAGGTACGCTGGCTGGGAACCGCAGACCGCATGGAGGCCGATCTGGTACCGAAGCACGGTATCGAGATCGACTTTATTCGTATTTCCGGCCTTCGGGGCAAAGGCCTCAAGGCAATGCTGCTGGCACCGGTGCGCATTTTTAACGCCTGGCGTCAGGCGCGCACCATCATGAAGCGCTTTAAGCCCGATGTGGTGCTGGGAATGGGCGGCTATGTCTCTGGTCCCGGCGGGCTGGCGGCGTGGTCGTTAGGTATTCCCGTCGTGCTGCATGAGCAGAACGGTATTGCCGGTCTGACCAACAAATGGCTGGCGAAAATCGCCACCAAAGTTATGCAGGCATTTCCCGGCGCGTTCCCGAAAGCGGACGTGGTGGGTAACCCGGTGCGCGTGGACGTGCTGGCGCTGCCGCTGCCGGACGCTCGCCTGACGGGCCGTGAAGGGCCGGTGCGTGTCCTGGTCGTGGGCGGCTCTCAGGGCGCACGCATTTTAAACCAGACGATGCCGCAGGTAGCCGCACAGCTCGCAGATGCCGTAACCATCTGGCACCAGAGCGGAAAAGGCGCTCAGCAGACCGTTGAGCAGGCCTACGCCGAGGCGGGGCAACCGCAGCATAAAGTCACAGAGTTTATCGACGACATGGCGGCAGCGTATGCCTGGGCCGATGTCGTGGTTTGCCGCTCTGGCGCGCTGACGGTGAGCGAGATTGCTGCCGCCGGTTTGCCAGCGCTGTTTGTGCCGTTCCAGCACAAAGACAGACAGCAGTACTGGAATGCGCTGCCGCTCGAGAAAGCCGGTGCGGCGAAGATATTTGAGCAGCCATACTTTACCGCCGACGCGGTCGCCACCACCCTGGCGGGCTGGAACAGAGACGTATTGCTTGAGATGGCCGAGCGCGCGCGCGCGACGGCTATCCCTGATGCGACGGAACGGGTGGCAAAAGAAGTGAGCCTGGCAGCCCAGGCTTAACCCTCGCAGCGCGTAAAGCGCGGCACGAATTTTAAGTAGTCGATGGCGTTTAGAGAATGAATACACAACAACTGGCAAAACTGCGTTCAATCGTGCCCGAGATGCGTCGCGTCCGGCACATTCACTTTGTTGGCATCGGTGGTGCCGGCATGGGCGGTATTGCCGAAGTGTTAGCTAACGAAGGCTATCAGATCAGCGGATCTGACCTGGCGCCAAACCCTGTTACGCAGCAGCTGGCGTCGCTTGGGGCGACCATCTATTTTAACCATCGTCCGGAAAACGTGCGCGATGCGAGCGTGGTGGTGGTCTCAAGCGCCATCTCCTCTGACAACCCGGAAATCGTTGCCGCGCACGACGCGCGCATTCCGGTGATCCGCCGTGCAGAAATGCTGGCGGAACTGATGCGTTTCCGTCACGGCATCGCGATTGCCGGGACCCACGGTAAAACCACGACCACGGCGATGGTCTCCAGTATTTATGCGGAAGCGGGCCTCGACCCGACGTTCGTCAACGGCGGTCTGGTGAAAGCCGCAGGCGTACACGCGCGTCTCGGCCACAGCCGTTATCTGATTGCGGAAGCGGATGAGAGCGACGCGTCGTTCCTGCACCTGCAGCCGATGGTGGCGATTGTTACTAACATCGAAGCTGACCATATGGATACCTACCAGGGTGACTTCGAGAACTTAAAGCAGACCTTTATCAACTTCCTGCACAACCTGCCGTTCTACGGGCGCGCGGTGATGTGCGTAGACGATCCGGTGATCCGCGAGCTGCTGCCGCGCGTCGGGCGTCAAATTACCACCTACGGCTTCAGTGAAGACGCTGACGTTCGCGTCGAAGGGTACAAACAGATCGGCGCGCAGGGGCACTTCACGCTGGCGCGTCAGGACAAAGAGCTGCTGCACGTGACGCTGAATGCGCCAGGGCGCCATAATGCCCTCAATGCGGCCGCGGCAGTGGCCGTCGCGACGGAAGAAGGCATTGATGATGACGCGATCCTGCGCGCGCTGGAAAGCTTCCAGGGCACCGGCCGTCGCTTCGATTTCCTCGGTGAATTCCCGCTGGAGGCCGTCAACGGTAAAGCCGGCACCGCGATGCTGGTGGACGACTACGGTCACCATCCAACCGAGGTGGACGCGACCATCAAAGCCGCTCGCGCGGGCTGGCCTGAAAAAAATCTGGTCATGATCTTCCAGCCCCACCGCTACACGCGCACCCGCGATCTGTATGACGATTTCGCCAGCGTACTGTCGCAGGTGGATACATTGCTGATGCTGGACGTTTATGCAGCGGGCGAAACTCCGATTCCTGGGGCTGACAGCCGTTCTTTGTGTCGCACAATCCGCGGACGCGGTAAAGTTGACCCTATTTTGGTTTCTGACCCGGCACAGGTGGCGGATATTCTGGCACCGGTCCTGACAGGTAACGATTTGATTCTGATCCAGGGCGCGGGAAATATCGGCAAAATCGCCCGTACCTTAGCTGAAATCAAACTGAAGCCGCAAAACCAGGAGGATGAGCATCATGGCTGATAAGATTGCTGTCCTGTCCGGCGGCACCTCCGCCGAGCGCGAGGTTTCTCTGAACTCCGGCGCGGCCGTGCTGGCTGGCCTGCGTGAAGGTGGCGTCAATGCGCACCTGGTCGATCCAAAAGAGGTCGACGTGACGCAATTAAAGGCCATGGGCTTCGATAAAGTCTTTATCGCTTTACATGGTCGCGGCGGTGAAGACGGCACCCTGCAGGGGCTTCTGGATCTGATCGGCCTGCCGTACACCGGCAGCGGCGTGATGGCTTCCGCTATCTCTATGGATAAACTGCGCAGCAAGCTGCTGTGGCAGGGCGCAGGGCTACCTGTCGCACCCTGGGTGGCACTGACGCGTCGCGAATTTGAATTGGGCCTGCCGGATAGCGTTAATGCACGCATTGCTGATCTGGGCTTACCGGTTATTGTAAAGCCAAGCCGGGAAGGCTCCAGCGTGGGAATGTCCAAAGTCGACAAAGCTGACGATTTAGCGTCCGCTTTAGCGCTGGCATTTCAACATGATGATGAAGTTCTGGTAGAAAAATGGCTTAGCGGGCCGGAATTTACCGTCGCGATGCTTGGCGAAGAAATTTTACCGTCAATCCGTATCCAACCCGCTGGAGTCTTCTATGATTATGAGGCGAAGTATCTCTCTGATGAGACGCAATATTTCTGCCCAAGTGGCCTTGAAGCTGAGCGTGAAGCCGATTTACAGTCCCTGGTGCTTAAAGCCTGGCATGTTTTGGGATGCCAGGGTTGGGGACGCATCGACGTGATGCAGGACAGTGACGGGCAATTTTATCTGCTGGAAGCGAATACCTCTCCGGGAATGACCAGCCACAGCCTTGTGCCGATGGCGGCGCGTCAGGCGGGGATGAGCTTCTCGCAGTTAGTCGTACGCATCCTGGACCAGGCGGCGGGCTGATATGTCTCAGGCTGCATTGAACACGCGCAACCGCGATGACGAGGAAGAATACGCCTCTTCACGCCGCAGTAATGGAACGCGTCTTGCAGGCATCATTTTCCTGCTCGGGGTGCTGTGCACCGTGTTTATCAGCGGCTGGATGGTCCTGGGCTGGATGGAGGATGCGCAGCGGTTGCCGCTTTCTAAGCTGGTGGTCACCGGTGAGCGTCACTACACGCGCAACGACGATATTCGTCAGTCAATTCTGGCGCTGGGCTCGCCCGGCACCTTTATGACGCAGGACGTCAATATTATCCAGAGCCAGATTGAACGTCTGCCCTGGATAAAACAGGCGAGCGTAAGAAAGCAATGGCCTGATGAATTGAAGATTCATCTGGTTGAATATGTGCCCATTGCGCGTTGGAATGATCAGCACATGGTTGACGTAGACGGAAATTCCTTCAGCGTCCCGGCCGATCGTGTCAACAAGCAAAATTTACCGATGTTGTATGGCCCTGAAGGCAGCGAAAACGAAGTGTTACAGGGTTTTCGCGACATGGGGCAGGTGCTGGCGAAGGACAGGTTTACGTTAAAAGATGCGGCCATGACGGCGCGCCGTTCCTGGCAGCTGACGTTAACAAACGGCATTAAGCTCAACCTGGGACGCGGCGACACCATGAAGCGTCTGGCGCGTTTTGTCGAACTTTACCCGGTTTTACAGCAGCAGGCACAGACTGACGGCAAACGGATAAGCTACGTTGATTTGCGCTATGACTCAGGCGCAGCAGTCGGTTGGGTACCGGCTCCGGTCGAGGAACCTAATCAGCAACAGAATCAGGCACAGGTACAGGCAGAACAACAATGATCAAGGCGACGGACAGAAAACTGGTAGTTGGACTGGAGATTGGCACCGCGAAGGTTGCCGCTTTAGTAGGGGAAGTTCTGCCCGACGGTATGGTCAATATCATTGGCGTAGGCAGTTGCCCGTCCCGTGGTATGGATAAAGGTGGGGTAAACGATCTTGAATCGGTGGTGAAATGCGTTCAGCGCGCCATCGATCAGGCTGAATTGATGGCAGATTGCCAGATTTCTTCTGTCTATCTTGCCCTTTCTGGTAAGCACATAAGCTGCCAGAACGAAATCGGTATGGTGCCGATTTCCGAAGAAGAAGTGACGCAGGAAGACGTTGAAAACGTCGTGCACACGGCGAAATCCGTGCGTGTCCGCGACGAGCACCGCGTGCTGCACGTCATCCCGCAGGAATACGCGATCGACTATCAGGAAGGGATCAAAAACCCGGTCGGTCTGTCTGGCGTCCGTATGCAGGCAAAAGTGCACCTGATCACATGTCACAACGATATGGCAAAGAACATTGTCAAAGCCGTTGAACGTTGTGGCCTGAAAGTTGACCAACTTATTTTCGCCGGTCTGGCGGCCAGTTATTCCGTGCTGACCGAAGATGAACGTGAACTGGGCGTCTGTGTGGTCGATATTGGTGGTGGTACAATGGATATCGCCGTGTATACCGGCGGTGCGCTGCGCCACACCAAAGTGATCCCGTATGCCGGGAACGTTGTGACCAGCGATATTGCTTACGCTTTTGGTACGCCACCGAGCGATGCAGAAGCGATTAAAGTGCGCCACGGCTGTGCGCTGGGGTCTATCGTTGGCAAAGATGAGAGCGTTGAAGTGCCGAGCGTTGGTGGTCGTCCACCGCGCAGCCTGCAGCGCCAGACGTTGGCAGAGGTGATTGAGCCGCGCTATACCGAGCTGCTCAACCTGGTCAACGAAGAGATTTTACAGTTACAGGAACAGCTTCGTCAGCAGGGCGTTAAGCATCATCTTGCGGCGGGGATTGTATTAACCGGCGGTGCAGCGCAAATTGAAGGTCTTGCGGCCTGTGCTCAGCGCGTGTTCCATACGCAGGTGCGTATTGGCGCGCCGCTGAATATCACCGGTTTAACGGATTATGCTCAGGAGCCGTATTATTCAACGGCTGTGGGCCTGCTCCATTACGGGAAGGAATCTCATCTCAGTGGTGAAGCAGAAGTGGAAAAACGCGTCTCAGTGGGGTCGTGGGTCAAACGACTGAACAACTGGTTGCGAAAAGAGTTTTAATTTTTTTAAGAGACCGGAGAGAATTAGCGGTCTCGGGCGACAGGCACAACGGAGAGAGAAATTATGTTTGAACCTATGGAACTGACCAACGACGCGGTGATTAAAGTCATCGGCGTCGGTGGCGGCGGCGGTAACGCCGTAGAGCATATGGTGCGTGAACGCATTGAAGGTGTTGAGTTCTTCGCAGTTAACACCGATGCACAGGCACTGCGTAAGACGGCTGTAGGCCAGACTATCCAGATCGGCGGTGGTATCACCAAAGGGCTGGGAGCAGGGGCTAACCCGGAAGTCGGTCGCAATGCGGCTGAAGAAGATCGTGAAGCCCTGCGCGCTGCACTGGAAGGTGCGGACATGGTCTTCATCGCAGCAGGCATGGGTGGCGGTACCGGTACCGGCGCAGCACCTGTTGTGGCGGAAGTCGCTAAAGATTTAGGTATCCTGACCGTTGCTGTCGTGACCAAGCCTTTCAACTTTGAAGGCAAGAAGCGTATGGCCTTCGCGGAGCAGGGTATCACCGAGCTGTCCAAGCATGTGGACTCGCTGATCACCATCCCGAACGACAAGCTGCTGAAAGTTCTGGGTCGCGGTATCTCCCTGCTGGACGCCTTCGGTGCCGCAAACGACGTGCTGAAAGGCGCGGTTCAGGGTATCGCTGAACTGATTACTCGTCCTGGCCTGATGAACGTTGACTTTGCAGACGTTCGCACCGTGATGTCCGAAATGGGCTACGCGATGATGGGCTCTGGCGTGGCGAGCGGCGAAGACCGTGCAGAAGAAGCGGCTGAAATGGCCATCTCTTCTCCACTGCTGGAAGATATCGATCTGTCTGGTGCGCGCGGCGTGCTGGTCAACATTACCGCTGGCTTTGACCTGCGTCTGGATGAGTTCGAAACCGTGGGTAACACTATCCGTGCGTTCGCCTCTGACAACGCCACCGTGGTAATCGGTACTTCCCTTGACCCTGAAATGAACGACGAGCTGCGTGTGACCGTTGTTGCGACCGGTATCGGTATGGACAAGCGTCCTGAGATCACCCTCGTGACTAACAAACAGACACAGCAACCGGTAATGGATCGTTACCAGCAGCACGGTATGTCTCCTCTGACTCAAGAGCAGAAACCGGCCGCGAAAGTGGTGAACGACCCAACGCCGCAAACGGCGAAAGAGCCAGATTATCTGGATATCCCGGCGTTCCTGCGTAAGCAAGCTGATTAAGAATTGGCTGGAATTAGGGGATTTGCGCTCTTTGTGCTAAACTGGCCCACCGTTAGTGATATACACTCTCGGTTGGATAGTTAATTTGGCGAGATTATACGATGATCAAACAAAGGACACTTAAACGTATCGTTCAGGCGACGGGTGTCGGTTTACATACCGGCAAGAAAGTCACGCTGACGTTACGCCCTGCGCCGGCCAATACCGGGGTCATCTATCGTCGCACCGACTTGAATCCACCGGTAGATTTTCCGGCCGATGCCAAATCTGTGCGTGATACTATGCTCTGTACTTGTCTGGTGAACGAGCATGACGTGCGGATTTCTACCGTAGAGCACCTGAACGCCGCCCTGGCGGGTCTGGGTATCGACAACATTATTGTTGAAGTCGATGCGCCAGAAATCCCGATTATGGATGGCAGTGCTGCTCCGTTCGTTTATCTGTTGCTGGATGCCGGCATCGAAGAACTGAACTGCGCGAAGAAATTTGTTCGCATCAAAGAGACCGTTCGCGTCGAAGATGGCGACAAGTGGGCTGAATTCAAACCGTACAATGGTTTCTCGTTGGACTTTACCATCGACTTTAACCATCCGGCGATTGACTCCAGCACCCAGCGCTACGCGATGAACTTCTCTGCTGATGCGTTTATGCGTCAGATCAGCCGCGCACGTACGTTTGGCTTCATGCGTGATATCGAATATCTGCAGTCCCGCGGCCTGTGCCTGGGCGGCAGCTTCGATTGTGCCATCGTTGTTGACGATTATCGCGTACTGAACGAAGACGGCCTGCGTTTTGAAGATGAATTCGTTCGTCACAAAATGCTGGATGCGATCGGCGACCTGTTTATGTGTGGTCACAACATCATTGGTGCATTTACCGCGTTCAAATCCGGTCATGCGCTGAACAACAAATTGTTGCAGGCCGTCCTGGCAAAACAGGAAGCCTGGGAATATGTGACCTTTGAAGACGAAGCTGAACTGCCGCTGGCCTTCAAAGCACCAAACATGGTTCTGGCGTAACGGTCTGGACCGTTCGTAAAAAATCGACTGGTTAACCTGGTACTCTCTCCGGCCAGGAAGACCAGTCGTTTTTATTTTTACCTTTCTTCGTTTCCCCCAGCGTTATCTCTTGTTTGTCATGCGCAGAAAATGTGTGCGTTAGCTGCATTCTTGACCGTTTTTCCCCACGGCGGCACCTCATTCCTGCTGATGTATAGTGGCATTAGTGGTAATATCTGGGCGCTAAAAGAATAACTGAACTCAGCCTCAGCAAGGCTGGCTTATTGGGTGGAGCAGGTGAGCGGAATACTGACGCGCTGGCGACAATTTGGCAGACGTTACTTCTGGCCGCATCTCTTATTAGGGATGGTCGCGGCGAGTTTCGGCTTGCCTGCGCTCTGCAGCAGTGCCGAAGCGGCGACGCCCGCAAAAGCCTCTACCACCAAACACGATCTCAACACGCGGGTTAATTTCACTAATCTTGCGTGGCTTGAGGCCAGCCGCCGTCCTAACTTCTCCGTCGATTACTGGCACCAGCACGCTATCCGCACGGTTATCCGCCATCTCTCCTTCGCGATGGCGCCGCAGGCTATGCCTGTTGCGGAAGAGGCGCTGCCGGTGCAGGCTCAGCATCTTGCCCTGCTGGACACGCTCAATGCGCTCCTCACCCAGGACAGCCAGCCGCCGGTTGTGGCGCACCAGACGACGCCACGCACCTTTGTTTCACCTCTTGTATTCTCTATTTCAACCTGGATTAGCCAGGCTCACGGCATTCGCGCCGGGCCGCAACGCCTCAGCTAAATTAACTTTTTCAATACCTTAATTTATCTGCCCACGCTGGGGCGTTTGAGAATTTATTATGCTAATCAAATTATTAACAAAAGTTTTCGGTAGTCGTAACGATCGTACTCTGCGCCGTATGCGCAAAGCTGTTGCCGTCATCAACGGTATGGAACCGGCGATGGAGAAGCTCTCCGATGACGAGCTGAAAGCAAAAACGGCGGAATTCCGTGCCCGTCTGGAAAAAGGCGAAACCTTAGAAAGCCTGATCCCGGAAGCGTTTGCCGTGGTGCGTGAAGCAAGTAAGCGTGTATTCGGCATGCGTCACTTCGACGTTCAGCTGCTGGGTGGTATGGTGCTGAACGAGCGCTGCATCGCGGAAATGCGTACCGGTGAAGGTAAAACCCTGACCGCAACGCTGCCGGCCTACCTGAACGCGCTGACCGGTAAAGGCGTTCACGTCGTTACCGTCAACGACTATCTGGCGCAGCGTGACGCCGAAAACAACCGTCCACTGTTTGAATTCCTCGGTATGACCGTGGGTATCAACATGTCCGGCCTGCCTGCGCCAGCCAAGCGTGAAGCGTACAATGCGGATATCACCTACGGTACAAACAACGAATACGGCTTCGACTACCTGCGCGACAACATGGCGTTTAGCCCGGAAGAGCGCGTACAGCGTAAGCTGCACTATGCGCTGGTGGATGAGGTGGACTCCATCCTGATCGATGAAGCGCGTACCCCGCTGATCATCTCCGGCC
This sequence comes from Enterobacter cloacae complex sp. ECC445, assembly GCF_021892025.1. Lineage (NCBI taxonomy): Bacteria > Pseudomonadati > Pseudomonadota > Gammaproteobacteria > Enterobacterales > Enterobacteriaceae > Enterobacter > Enterobacter cloacae complex sp. ECC445. Next base: position 224,963 of record NZ_JAKLRZ010000008.1, read on the forward strand.
CGGCTGAAGACAGCTCCGAGATGTACCGTAAGGTCGATAAAATCATTCCACACCTGCTGCGTCAGGAGAAAGAAGACTCCGACACCTTCCAGGGTGAAGGTCACTTCTCCGTTGATGAAAAAGCGCGCCAGGTGAACCTGACCGAACGCGGTCTGGTGAAAATTGAAGAACTGCTGGTCGCTGAAGGCATTATGGAAGAGGGCGAGTCTCTCTACTCCCCGAGCAACATTATGCTGATGCACCACGTGACCGCCGCGCTGCGCGCGCACGCGCTGTTTACCCGCGACGTCGACTACATCGTTAAAGATGGCGAAGTGATCATCGTCGATGAACACACCGGCCGTACCATGCAGGGACGTCGCTGGTCTGACGGTCTGCACCAGGCTGTGGAAGCCAAAGAAGGTGTGGATATTCAGAATGAAAACCAGACGCTGGCGTCTATCACCTTCCAGAACTACTTCCGTCTGTACGAGAAGCTGGCGGGGATGACCGGTACTGCTGATACCGAAGCGTTTGAATTCAGCTCTATCTATAAGCTCGATACCGTGGTCGTTCCAACCAACCGTCCAATGATCCGTAAGGATATGCCGGACCTGGTGTACATGACCGAAGCGGAAAAAATTCAGGCCATCATTGAAGATATCCGCGACCGTACTGCGAAGGGCCAGCCGGTACTGGTGGGGACCATCTCCATCGAGAAATCCGAAGTGGTTTCCAACGAGCTGACGAAAGCGGGTATCAAACACAACGTTCTGAACGCCAAATTCCACGCCAAAGAAGCGGACATTGTTGCGCAGGCGGGCTATCCGGCTGCCGTGACCATCGCCACCAACATGGCGGGTCGTGGTACCGATATTATGCTGGGCGGTAGCTGGCAGGCTGAAGTGGCGGAGCTGGAAAACCCAACGCCAGAACAGATTGCCCAGATCAAAGCCGACTGGCAGGTGCGTCACGACGCGGTGCTGGCTTCCGGCGGTCTGCACATCATCGGTACCGAGCGTCACGAATCCCGTCGTATCGACAACCAGCTGCGTGGCCGTGCGGGTCGCCAGGGTGATGCCGGTTCATCCCGCTTCTATCTGTCTATGGAAGATGCGCTGATGCGTATTTTTGCCTCCGACCGCGTGTCCGGCATGATGCGTAAGCTGGGCATGAAGCCAGGTGAAGCCATTGAGCACCCGTGGGTGACCAAAGCGATCGCTAACGCACAGCGTAAAGTGGAAAGCCGCAACTTCGATATTCGTAAGCAGCTGCTGGAGTATGACGACGTGGCTAACGATCAGCGTCGTGCGATTTACACCCAGCGTAACGAACTGCTGGACGTGTCCGACGTGAGCGAAACCATCAACAGCATCCGCGAAGATGTGTTTAAAGCGACGATTGATGCGCATATTCCACCGCAGTCTCTGGAAGAAATGTGGGATATCGAAGGCCTGCAGGAACGTCTGAAAAACGACTTTGACCTCGAGCTGCCTATCAAAGAGTGGCTGGACAAAGAGCCTGAGCTGCACGAAGAGACCCTGCGCGAGCGCATCTATGAAACCGCGCTGGACGTTTACAAGCGTAAGGAAGAGGTCGTTGGCGCTGAGATGATGCGTCACTTCGAAAAAGGCGTGATGCTGCAGACGCTGGACTCCCTGTGGAAAGAGCACCTGGCGGCGATGGATTACCTGCGTCAGGGTATCCACCTGCGTGGCTATGCGCAGAAAGATCCGAAGCAGGAGTACAAGCGTGAATCCTTCTCCATGTTTGCCTCTATGCTGGAGTCACTGAAGTATGAAGTGATCAGCACCCTGAGCAAGGTTCAGGTGCGTATGCCGGAAGAAGTGGAGGCAATGGAGCAGCAGCGTCGTGAAGAGGCTGAACGTCTGGCACAAATGCAGCAGCTGAGCCATCAGACCGACGACAGCGAAGCCGCAGCGGCGATCGCCGCGCAGACCGGCGATCGTAAAGTGGGGCGGAACGATCCGTGCCCGTGCGGTTCAGGTAAAAAGTACAAGGCGTGCCACGGCCGTCTGAGCTAAGTTCATAAAAAAGCAAAAAGGCGCAGATTACTGCGCCTTTTTTATGGAAGCGACACTATGAAAATACTGCAAATTGCCGTCGGGATTATTCGCAACCCGCAAAATCAAATCTTTATCACCCAGCGCGCCGCCGACGCCCACATGGCAAACAAATGGGAGTTTCCTGGCGGGAAAATCGAATCAGGTGAAACGCCGGAAGAGGCGCTGGTTCGGGAGCTTCAGGAAGAGGTGGGGATCACGCCGCTTGGCGCAACGCTGTTTGACAAGCTTGAGTATCAGTTTCCGGACAGGCACATCACGCTGTGGTTTTGGCTGGTCGAAAACTGGGAGGGGGAGCCCTGGGGAAAAGAGGGTCAGCCGGGTAACTGGGTGGAACTACAGGCAAGTGATGCCGAAAAATTCCCGCCAGCCAACGAGCCTGTGATCCTGCGATTGGTCGAACAACAGTAGGCCTGCCGGGCGAAGCGCCAGCAGGCTTTCAAGCTATCGTTGCTCTTCGCTCCAGTCGTCGCTGTCCGAGAGATCGCCTTTGCTTGGAATGCGTTTCTCTTCCGCCGCCCATTCGCCCAGGTCGATTAGCTGGCAGCGCTTGCAGCAAAACGGGCGGAAAGGACTCACTTCGCCCCAGACAACGGTTTTGCCGCAGGTTGGGCAGCTTACGGTGGTCACATCAGACATCGGCACTCCTTAACAACAGGCCAGTTCAAAATCGAGACGTTCCGGCACGGTGCCATTTTCACTGTCCAGCGGCATAAAGCGAATCGCAAAGCGGCTCTTATGCCCGGAAATCTGTGGGTAAAGCTGTTCGCTAAGAGCCAGGTTGAGACGCAGAAGATCGGCATCATCACCGTTATCCTGGAAGAAACCATTCAGGCTGGTTTGCTTGCGGAACGGCGCAGAGTTGCGGATCAGATCGAGGATCAGTGCCAGCGTCTGGTGCATGGGCTCCAGGCTGGCGAGCCAGCTGTTTACCTGCGCGTCACGCTGCGCCTGGGGCATATGTAGCCACATATGCAGGGTCGGCAGGTCAAAACTACAGCAACCGCCAGGAATGCTCAGACGCTGTCGCACCAGGCCAATCAGGCGGTCTTCACGCAAAAACTGCCCGACGCGCGGCGCGGCCATCAGGACAGCGCTACTGCTTTTTAACTGCTGGCGGAGCGCGTCGATACGGCTCTGATCTACCCCGGGAACTTCTGTCCATGCCTGCAATTTACGCTGCTGGCGCTCCAGCTCTTTAAGCAGTTCTGTGCGGACATCGCCGCGTTCAATTACATCCAGGAGATCGCCTACGTTGCGGAAGAAGTGCAGCGCCGTAGCGTGATCGTTAACAGGCAGATGTTGTGAAAGCTGTTGAATAAGGAATTCGATGCGCAGCCAGGTACGCATTTTTTCATTGAGCGGATGCTCAAAAAGGATGTGTGTCGACATTATGGTTTTTCCTGTGCAGCGGCCTGCGCGGCAAACGTCATATACTGCGCGTGCAGGCGGGCAACATCCGATGCAATGGCATCTGGTGCGCCGTTATTATCAATAACATCATCCGCTACGGCAAGGCGCTGAGCGCGCGTGGCCTGAGCGGCAAGAATTTGTTCAGCCTGTTCGCGAGAGACACCGTCGCGCGTCACGGTGCGCTGGATTTGCGTTTCAGGCGAGACATCAATGACCAGCACCCGATCGGCTTTATTCTGCAGCTGGTTCTCTACCAGCAAGGGGATCACCCACAGAACATACGGCGAGCGAGCTGCGGCCATCTGGCGCTGAGTTTCCTGGTGGATAATGGGGTGGAGCAGGGCATTAAGCCAGGCTTTTTCCGCAGAATCGGAAAAAATGCATTCGCGAAGCCGACGGCGATTTAGCGTGCCGTCCGCGTTGAGGATTGCCTGACCAAAATGGTCTTCGATGGTTTTTAGCGCGGGTGTATTAGGCTCTACCACCTGACGGGCAATGATATCGGCATCAATAATCGTAATGCCCAGACGAGAAAATGCGTCCGCAACGGTACTTTTGCCACTACCGATGCCGCCGGTTAATGCGACGATATACCCCATTAAATCAAATCCTGGGAATTATTCATTATTAAAATCAGTTGGTTGAATTTCAAACGTGCGTTAGCCATCGTTTAGCCCTGTTTACCGGCTTTTTACCAGGTAAATTTATAGGATTGTAGCGTAAAAAAAGAGAATTTCGCAGTCTTGCGGAGCAGGTATTAGTGCGTATGATAGCGTCACTGGAGTTGTGCTTTTAACATATTTGCCTCTAACCCCAGGAATCCGCACATGCGTATCGAAGAAGATCTGAAGTTAGGTTTCAAAGACGTTCTTATCCGCCCTAAACGCTCTACACTGAAAAGTCGCTCAGACGTTGAACTCGAACGTCAATTCACCTTTAAGCATTCCGGTCAGACGTGGTCTGGCGTGCCGATCATCGCTGCCAACATGGATACTGTGGGAACCTTTGAGATGGCAACCGCCCTGGCGCAGTTCGACATTCTCACCGCCGTACACAAGCACTACAGCCCGGAAGAGTGGAATGCGTTTGTTGCATCCGCCTCTGCGGATGTCGTGAAGCACGTGATGGTCTCCACCGGCACCTCTGATGCCGATTTCGAGAAGACCAAACAGATCCTGAATGCGAACCCGGCGCTCAGCTTCGTTTGTATTGACGTGGCGAACGGTTACTCCGAGCACTTCGTGCAGTTCGTCAGCAAGGCGCGCGAGGCCTGGCCGACGAAAACCATCATCGCGGGCAACGTGGTGACCGGTGAAATGTGTGAAGAGCTGATCCTTTCCGGTGCAGATATCGTGAAAGTGGGCATTGGCCCGGGCTCAGTGTGCACCACGCGCGTCAAAACCGGCGTTGGGTATCCGCAGCTGTCCGCCGTTATCGAATGTGCCGATGCGGCGCACGGCCTGGGCGGCCAGATCATCAGCGACGGCGGTTGCACCATGCCGGGCGATGTTGCAAAGGCCTTCGGCGGCGGCGCGGACTTCGTGATGCTCGGCGGTATGCTGGCAGGCCACGAAGAGAGCGGTGGTACCGTGGTTGAAGAGAACGGCGAGAAATTTATGCTGTTCTACGGCATGAGCTCTGAATCCGCAATGACCCGTCACGTCGGTGGTGTGGCAAAATACCGTGCGGCAGAAGGCAAAACCGTGAAGCTGCCTCTGCGCGGTCCGGTTGATAACACCGCGCGCGATATCCTCGGTGGCCTGCGCTCCGCCTGCACCTACGTGGGGGCATCCCGCCTGAAAGAGCTGACGAAGCGTACGACGTTTATTCGCGTTCAGGAACAGGAAAACCGCGTATTTAATAGCCTGTAAGGCTTTCGCTGGCGCATGCCCGTGCGCCAGCCCTGTTGAGCGTCATCCCGCACTCATCGCATCCCCCAGATGGAAAATAGGCAGGTACATTGCCACCACCAGCGTGCCGATGATGACCCCCGTCACAATCAGAAGTATGGGTTCCAGAAGTGCCGCCAGGCTATCTGCCCGCTGAAAGGTCTGTTCCGTGTGATGCCGGGCGAGGTTTGCCAGCATGATGTCCAGCGCGCCCGACATTTCGCCGGTTCGTAAAAGCTGAATACAGAGCGGGGTAAAGATGGCCGCTTTCTGAAAGGATGACCAGACCGGGTGGCCTTTCTCAATGTCCTCACGAACGCCTGCGAGTATTCCCCGCCAGTAACGACTTTCTACGGTCTCCTCCGCGCTCTCAAGGCCCTGTAAAAAGGGGATGCCGGCCTGCTGCGTGAGTGACAGCACGGTAAAGACGTGCCCCAGCTTTTGACCTTTTGCCAGCTCGCCCATCACCGGCGTATGCATCAGCATGCGCTGCCAGCGCGGATTCTGCCGCAAAGACCAGGCCGCGGCTGCGGGGCCTAACAACGCGGCGAACAATGCGAGGGCATATGACCGAATAAATTCGGCCATCCCCATGACCATCTGCGTCAGCATCGGGAGCGGTGTGTTAAACGTTTTGTAGATCGCAGCAAACTCGGGCAAGACCAGGGTGACCATCGCCAGCACCACGAGCACGGCAAGCGTCAGGACGATCGCCGGGTAGCGCAGCGCCTTTTTCACTTTTGCACTGAGCTGCTGCTGCGCTTTTTGCTGCTCAGCGAGCTGGCGACAGCACGCCTCCAGTTTGCCCGTTAGCTCACCGGTTTTCACCATCGAGACATGCAGTGGGCTAAACACCGCAGGCCATTTTTTTAGCAGTTCAGAAAAGGGGGCTCCCTCGCTGAGCTCATCGGCAATGCTTTGCAGCAGCGCCTGCCACGGCCTTAACGGATGTTGCTCTGCCAGCATCTGCAGGCTGTGGGCTAATGTCAGCCCGGCCTGCAGAAGGGTTGCGAGCTGGCGAAACATCTCGTAGCAGTGATGTGGCCGCCAGCGGTGTCGCTGAGCGCATCGGGTCAGGGTCAAAGGATGAAGATCGTTACGCATCAGCCAGATGCAGGCCGCATTGCGGTCTGTGGCCCAGAGGGTCCCGCTTCGGGGTTCTCCCTCTTTGGTGAGCGCTCGCCAGCGCCAGAGCAGATTAGACGCCATTTGGCATTCCCAGAACGCGCACCAGCTCTTCGAGCGTGGTTAGCCCTTGTTCAACAGCCATGCAGCCGTGCTCAAAAAGAGAAAGCATTCCCGCCTGCCGCGCGCTCGCCTCTATCACTTCTGTTCCCGCCCCGCTGGCAATCGCCTGCCGCAGGGCGCTGTCGATTGTGAGTACTTCAAAAATGGCCACGCGGCCATAAAAACCGTGATAGCAACGATCGCAGCCGGTGGGCTGCCAGCGCGGAAGCGGTCTGGACCATACGGCGCGCGGTAACTGAGCCTGCTCGCTGGCTTCCCGGCGACAGTGTGGGCACAGACGGCGGACCAGGCGCTGGGCAATGACCATCGACAGCGCGGAAGATATCATCCAGCGCGCGACGCCCATCTGCTCCAGGCGAATCAGGGTTTCCGTCGTCGAATTGGTGTGCAGGGTCGACAGCACCAGATGTCCGGTCTGGGCGGCATTGATGGCAATGTCTGCCGTTTCTCCGTCACGGATTTCGCCGACCATAATGATGTCTGGATCCTGACGCAGCAGCGCCCGGAGCACGCTCTGGAAGGTTAAGCCCGCCCGAGGATTAATCTGCGTCTGGTTTAATCCCGCAAGGGGGATCTCAATGGGATCCTCCACGCTGCAGATGTTGACGTCTGGGGTATTTCGCGCCTGCAGCGCGCTGTACAGCGTCACGGTTTTACCGCTGCCGGTAGGGCCAGTGACCAGAATCAGCCCCTGCGGCTGGTGAAGCACCTCAGTAAACCTGGCCAGCTGTTCATCACTCATGCCAAGCGCTTTTGGCTCAAGCGCCTGCTGAACCTGATGCAGAAGACGCAGCACGATTTTCTCGCCGCCGCTGCAGGGAAGCGTGGCGATCCGAAACGAGACCGGCTCGTTGGCCAGCTCAATCGTAAACTGGCCGTCCTGAGGCAAACGACGTTCTGCGATATCCAGGTTGCCCAGCACCTTTAAGCGCGCGCTGAACAGGCTGGCCAGCGAGGCGGATAGCGGAGGCTGGGGGCAAAGTACGCCGTCGATGCGTAAACGGATCTGGCATGCGTGCTCCATCGGTTCGATGTGAATGTCGGAGGCGCGTTGGTTGATCGCCTGCTGCAGCGTGTGGTTGAGGATATCCACCGCGGAGCGTGCCTGTGAAACGACGGGCAGATGCGCTTGCGACGTTAGCTGCCGGTGTTTTTCCATGCGTTCAGCGCTCCAGCACTCAATATCGATCCGTTTCTGGGTCGCGAAGCGCAGCGCCTCCATGAGTTCAGTCGCGGGGGTGCCCACGACGGCAATGCTCACTTTGTCCCCGTCGCTGGTAAGCAGCAGAGCGTGATGGCGCTGGCAAAGCGCGACGAGCTGGTCGGTATTCATTGTCCGCACCTCAGTTAGTGTCGAAGCGGAAAACGTCTTCGCAGGCCTGCTTCAGGGCGCTGTCAGCACTGGTATTGCAGTCACGCGTCCAGCCCGTCATCCCGTTGCCGTCGTTCCACTGTGGCGTCATGACCACCTCAAGCCCGTTAAGACTCTCCTGTCCCGTTAAGGTCACGATCCCTTTCGCCACGCTCATTCCTGAAACGTAGCGTGTGGTCGTGGGGGAAGGAATGCCGTTGCTGCCCGCATCGCAGCTCGCCACGCCACCATGGTCCAGCGCGCAAAGCTCAATGGCCGTGCGGTAGGGAACGAAGGTTTGCAGCATATCGGTGAGCGCTGCCTTGCGCAGGTAGTTCTGATAGGCGGGAACGCCGATGGCGCTCAGAATCGCAATAATGCCGATGACCACCATCAGCTCAATAAGTGTGAATCCTTGTTGTCTGTCCATATCTGCTCCTTATGCAAAGTGGCGCTACTTTGTCAGCGGAAAAGAGCAGAAACGAGGGGCAAAAAAGGGAACGGGAAGGGGGCTTCAGAGAAATTTTTGAGGGTTGCAGCGAAGAACAGCGGATTTGCGAGCGGGGCTGAATTTCCCCTCTCCGGGCGGAGAGGGGAGAAGGCGCTATTTGAAGCGCATTGAGAGGTCGAGGGCGCGAACGTGCTTGGTCAGCGCGCCGACGGAGATGTAATCCACGCCGGTTTCGGCAAACTCACGGATCGTGTCGAACGTGACGTTCCCGGACACTTCAAGCCGGGCCCGGCCGTTTGTCAGTTTTACCGCCTCGCGCATCTGCTCTGTTTCGAAGTTATCGAGCATGATGATATCGGCCCCGGCCTTAATCGCCTGCTCAAGTTCTTCAAGGCTTTCGACTTCCACCTCAACGGGCACGTCCGGATGCAGCCAGAAGGCTTTCTCCACCGCCTGACGCACGGAGCCAGAGGCAATAATGTGGTTCTCTTTAATCAGGAAGGCGTCGGATAAGCCCAGACGATGGTTTGCGCCGCCCCCGCAGAGGACCGCATACTTCAGGGCCGTGCGCAGGCCCGGCAGCGTTTTGCGGGTATCCAGCAGCTGGGTGCGGGTACCGGCCAGCAGGTCAGCGTAGCGACGCACTTCACTGGCCACGCCAGAAAGCGTCTGTACAAAATTGAGCGCGGTGCGTTCGCCGGTCAGCAGGACGCGGGAAGGGCCGTCCAGCTCAAACAGCGGCTGGTTTGGCGTGACGGTATCGCCGTCCTCCACGTGCCATGTTACCTGCACGTCATCGCCCGCCAGCTGAGTAAAGACCTCTTCAACCCAGCGCTTGCCGCAAAAAACGCCCTCTTCACGGGTGATAATGACCGCGTGCGAGCGCGTCTCTTTCGGCAACAATTGTGCGGTAATATCATTGTCGGCATTCACGTCACCGCCCAGATCTTCTTTCAAAGCATGGGCAACGCTTGCCGGAATATCCATAGTAATACGTTCCAGAAGCGCTTCACGTCGGTGGTCGGGGTTGTAGCGGCGAGGCGGCATGATAAAACTCCAAATTGGTAACGAATCATAATATTGAAACATGCTACTCTGAACCGAGTAACAGCACCATACATAAGGAGTTCCAGCATGTTGTTAGAAAACGGATGGCTGGTGGACGCGCGGCATGTGCCTTCGCCGCACCACGATTGCCGCCCGGAGGATGAAAAGCCCACACTGCTGGTGGTTCATAATATTAGTCTCCCGCCGGGTGAGTTTGGCGGCCCGTGGATCGATGCGTTATTCACGGGAACGATAGATCCCGATGCCCATCCTTTCTTTGCTGAGATTGCCCATCTGCGCGTGTCGGCTCACTGTCTGATTCGTCGCGACGGTGAAGTGGTTCAGTATGTTCCCTTTGATAAACGCGCCTGGCATGCCGGGGTGTCGATGTATCACGGGCGCGAACGGTGCAATGATTTTTCTATCGGCATCGAGCTGGAAGGCACGGATACCATGCCCTACACCGATGCGCAGTATCAGCAGCTAGCGGCTCTGACCCGCACGCTTATCCGACGCTACCCGGCCATTGCCGACAATATTACGGGACACAGTGATATTGCCCCGGCGAGAAAAACCGATCCCGGCCCGGCCTTTGACTGGCCCCGCTTTCGCGCCATGCTCACCGCGTCGTCAGAATAAGGAGATACCATGACGTTGTTTACCATGCTGCTGGTTATCATCGCCGAACGCCTGTTCAAGCTCGGCGAGCACTGGCATTTGGATCACCGGCTGGAGGTGTTATTCCGCCGGATTAAGCACTTTTCTATGCTGCGCACGCTGCTGATGATGGCGGGTGTGATGGTGATTACGTTCCTGCTGCTGCGCGCGCTGTACGGGCTCTTTTTCAACGTGCCGCTGCTGGTGGTGTGGATCCTGCTTGGGGTGCTGTGCATTGGTGCGGGTAAGGTGCGTTTGCACTATCACGCCTACCTGAAGGCCGCCTCCCGTGACGATGCCCACGCGCGCGGCGCCATGGCGAGCGAGCTGACGATGATCCACGGCGTGCCGCCGGACTGCGACGAACGCGAGTTTCTGCGCGAGCTGCAGAACGCGCTGCTGTGGATTAACTTCCGTTACTACCTGGCGCCGCTGTTCTGGTTTGTGGTGGGCGGCCCGTGGGGACCGGTGTTGCTGATGGGGTATGCCTTCCTGCGCGCCTGGCAGACCTGGCTTGCCCGCTATCTGACGCCGCATGAGCGTTTGCTCTCCGGCATCGATGCCATCCTGCACGTGCTCGACTGGCTCCCGGTGCGTCTGGTGGGCGTGGTGTACGCGCTCATTGGGCACGGTGAAAAAGCGCTGCCCGCATGGTTCGCTTCGCTGGCTGACCGCCATACGTCGCAGTACCAGGTGTTAACGCGTCTGGCGCAGTTCTCGCTGGCGCGCGAGCCGCATACCGACAAGATTGAAACACCGAAAGCCGCTGTCTCCATGGCGAAGAAAACCTCGTTTGTGGTGGTGGTTGTTGTGGCGCTGCTGACCATTTACGGCACGCTGGTGTAGGCCAGCGCGCCGTAAAGATTAAAGCGAATCCGCAGGCGGGATGCCGAAATCAGGCATCCCGCTTTCGTCCCAGCGGACCCGCTTCAGGCGGGTATGACGGTTTGGATCGTAAAGCGGATCGCCCTCAATTTCGGTGTAGTTACGCGCGTGATACACCAGCACGTCTTCCCCTTCCGGCGTTTGCGTAAAGCTGTTGTGTCCCGGGCCGAACTGGCGGTTTTCATAGCTGGTAACGAACACTGGACGCGGGGATTTGTGCCAGTTTGCCGGGTTTTGCGGATCGGCATTCAGGTCTATCCACAGCAGCCCCATGCAGTAGTTCTCGTCGGTGGCGCTGGCGGAATAGCTGATAAACAGCTTATCGCCGTGAATCAGTACCGCCGGGCCTTCGTTAACCCAGAACCCGCGACATTCCCAGTCATACTCCGGCTTGCTGAGCATCACCGGCTCGCCTTTGAGCGTCCACGGGTTCGCCATTTCGCACAGGTAAAGGTTGGAGTTCCCGGTGATATCCGGCGCTTTTTGCGCCCACAGATACCAGCGCTTCTCCTGATGCACAAAGGTGGTGGCGTCCAGGGCGAAGGTGTCGAACGGCGTTTTTATCTGGCCTTTTTCCACCCACGTGCCGGTGAGCGGATCGTTGTCGGCACATTCAATGGCAAACATGCGGTGCTGGAACATCCCGAGCGCGTCGAGCGCCTGGGTGTGCGTCGCGGCAAAATAGATGTACCACTTCCCGTCAATGTGGTGCAGTTCCGGGGCCCAGATAAGCTGGCTCATGGGGCCGGCGTCGGGTTTACGCCAGACCACCACCTCTTCGGCGCTGCGCAAGCCCTCCAGCGAGTCAGCACGGCGGATAGCCAGCCTGTCGTACTCCGGCACGGAGGCGATAAAGTAGTACTGCCCCGCGTGATATAAAATGTACGGGTCGGCGCGTTGTTCAATAAACGGGTTTGGCCAGGTTTGCATGCAACTTTCCTTATTTTGTCTCTGCGGCTTTGAGTTCCTGATAAGCGTTCAGCTCGCGGTAGTTGGCGCGGCGCTTCTCCAGATCGGACTGGATCATCTTCATGGTTTCGCGGTCCACCTTCAGCAGACGCACCACGCCCGCGGTAATTAAGTATCCAACGCCGGGAATGACGGTGAAGAGCAGCACGATCCCGTTAATGGCCTCCGCGCTTTGCGCTTTTGCGCCCGCGTCGTAGCCGTACCAGGAGAGCAGGAAGCCGACCATCGCCCCGGCAATCGCCAGCCCCAGCTTGAGGAAGAAGATGTTGCCGGAGAAGCTGATCCCGGTGATGCGTTTCCCGGTTTTCCACTCGCCGTAGTCGTCCACGTCGGCCATCAGCGACCAGTGCAGCGGAGACGGGATCTGGTGCAGAACGTTCAGCAGGACGTAGAGCACCACGATGGTGACGGTGGCTTTCGGGTCGAAGAAATAAAAGGCGGTTGAGAAAATCGCCAGCACGATATTGGTCCAGAAGAAGACCTTCAGCTTACACCAGCGGTCGGTTAGCACTTTTGCCAGCACGCTGCCAAACATCATGCCGATGACCCCCAGGCTGATAAACAGGGTGGCGAAGTGGGTGCTCTGGCCCATCACCCAGGTGACGTAATACATGGTGGCCGCCATGCGGATAAAGCCCGGGCAGACGTTGCACAGCGTTAGCAGAAGAATGCGCACCCACTGATCGTTTTTCCACACGTCTTTTAGATCGTTTTTCAGCTCGTCGTGGGTCTGCACCGCCGGGCGCACGCGTTCGCGCACGGTGGCGAAGCAGAACAGGAACATACAGGTGCCAATCAGCGCCAGCACGGTCATTGCCATCTGGTAGCCTTTGGCTTTGTCTTCCCCGCCAAACCAGTCGGCCATCGGCAGCAGCGTTAACGAGAGCAGCAGCGTGGCGATGCCGACCAGCACGAAGCGATACGACTGGCAGGCGACGCGCTCTTTCGGGTCATTGGTGATCACCCCGCCCAGCGAGCAATAGGGAATATTAATCGCCGTGTAGGTCAGCGACAGCAGGAAGTAGGTGACAAACGCATAGATAACTTTGCTGTTATAGGTCCACTCCGGCGTGGTGAACATCAGGATGCTAAACAGCGCATAGGGGAAGGCGATCCACAGCAGCCATGGACGAAACCGACCATATTTGCTGCGGGTGCGGTCGGCAATCGCGCCCATGATCGGGTCCGTTACGGCGTCAATCACGCGGACAGACAGCAGCAGCACGCCGACCAGCGCAGGGGCCAGGCCAAAAATATCCGTATAAAAATAGTTAACAAACAGCATGATGGCGCCAAAGATGATGTTGCAACCTGCATCGCCCATTCCATAGCCGATCTTTTCTTTCACTGACAGTTTAGCGTTATCCATAGCCTGCTCTCCGGGTTTCGGTATGGAGAGAATTATTTGCTGGCAAACGAATATATGCGTTGCAGTATCAGGGCGGTGATATGGATAAAAACGCTGTAGGGATGAAAGTGTGAGGGAGGTAACAACGCGCGGCACCCGCAAAAGCAGGCGCCGCGAAGAGAGGCTTAGTGGGCCTTCATGGCCTTACGGCTTTTTTGGCTGAAGAGATAGCCAACGCCCAGGATCGCAATCCAGACCGGGATCAGGTAGACGGAAATCGCCATACCCGGCGTGATCAGCATAATCACCAGCACCGCCGCCATAAACAGCAGGCAGATCCAGTTGCCCAGCGGATAAAGCAGGGCAGGGAAGCGGGTGGTGACGCCCTGCTGCTGTTTTGCGCGGCGGAACTTGATGTGCGCCAGGCTGATCATCGCCCAGTTGATGACCAGGGCAGAGACCACCAGCGCCATCAGCAGGCCAAACGCCGACTCGGGAGCCATATAGTTAATCAGCACGCACAGGGCGGTCACGACCGCCGAAACGAGAATAGTATTGACCGGCACGCCGCGCTTATCGACGTTGAGCAACGCTTTTGGCGCGTTGCCCTGCTGGGCCAGGCCGAACAGCATGCGGCTGTTGCAGTAAACGCAGCTGTTATAAACGGAGAGCGCCGCGGTCAGCACCACGATGTTCAGGGCGTTAGCCACAAAGGTGTCGCCCAGCTCGTGGAAGATCAGCACAAACGGGCTGGTGTCAGCGGTCACGCGCGTCCACGGCAGCAGGGAGAGCAGGACGGCAAGCGAGCCCACATAGAAGATCAGGATGCGGTAGATAACCTGGTTCGTGGCCTTTGGAATGCTCTGCTCCGGGTTGTCGGCTTCTGCGGCGGTGATACCCACCAGCTCCAGACCGCCGAAGGAGAACATGATAATGGCCATCATCATCACCAGGCCCGTCATGCCGTGCGGCAGGAAGCCGCCCTGTTCCCAGAGGTTGCGCACGGTGGCCTGCGGGCCGCCGTTGCCGCTGAACAGCAGCCAGCCGCCGAAGATAATCATCGCCACCACGGCAATAACCTTGATGATGGCAAACCAGAACTCCATCTCGCCGAACACTTTTACGTTGGTCAGGTTAATGGCGTTGATAATGACGAAGAAGGCTGCAGCAGAAGCCCAGGTTGGGATCTCGGGATACCAGAACTGAATGTACTTCCCGACGGCGGTCAATTCGGCCATGGCAACCAGAACGTACAGCACCCAGTAGTTCCAGCCCGAGGCGAAGCCGGCAAAGCTGCCCCAGTACTTATAGGCAAAGTGGCTAAAGGAGCCCGCGACCGGCTCTTCCACTACCATTTCGCCCAGCTGGCGCATGATCAGAAAAGCAATGAAACCCGCAATCGCGTAACCCAAAATAATGCCCGGACCGGCAGACTGGATAACGGATGCGCTGCCCAGAAACAGGCCGGTACCAATCGCACCGCCCAGTGCGATGAGCTGTATATGGCGGTTTTTAAGCCCGCGCTTTAGCTGATCGCCGTGCTGTTGAGCTTCCATTTGAAACCTCGTGTGTGGTTGTTATGTTCACGCTGAGCGTGTGTAATTATGAAAATCCATATTCTGTATTTATTTCTTTACGGTAAACGAGACCGAAAAAAGCGGAGATGACTTCCGTAAGCGCAAGAATAGTGGTAAGCGCCTGCGAATGCACCTGCTTTATGAAGGGGTGATGACGACTTGAATAAAAAGAAAGCATTTGTAAATCGGCCCGCTCGTTGTTCCTCACCCAACCTATAGAATAGAAATGCGCCGTAAGTGGGCGAATTTTCATTATTTGCCCTGTTGAATCGCTTCAGATTGCAAAAACCCCCGTTTCATTATGGTTAAAACTCCCTCTTTGTGAGTAATCAACTCATTTGTGCAAAGTTACATTTCTGAAACGTTATTTCTGTAAGGTTGTTAAAATGTGCAGGGTTTACTGATTTCAATCAAAACCAATATGGACAGAAGGTGAATACTTTGTTACTTTAGCGATACGAAATAGAAATTGGTAAGACCAATTGACTCCGGGCAAAAAGGCGTAAGACAGGGAATATGGCCTACAGCAAAATTCGCCAACCAAAACTATCTGATGTGATTGAGCAGCAGCTGGAGTTTTTAATCCTCGAAGGGACTCTGCGCCCGGGTGAGAAACTTCCGCCAGAACGCGAGCTGGCAAAACAGTTCGACGTTTCACGTCCCTCTCTGCGTGAGGCGATTCAACGTCTCGAAGCAAAGGGCTTGCTGCTTCGTCGCCAGGGCGGCGGAACCTTTGTGCAAAACAGCCTGTGGCAGAGCTTCAGCGATCCGCTGGTAGAACTTCTCTCTGACCACCCAGAATCCCAGTTTGACCTGCTTGAGACCCGTCACGCGCTTGAAGGTATTGCGGCCTATTACGCCGCCCTTCGCAGCACTGATGAAGATCGCGTGCGCATACGCGAACTGCATCAGGCCATTGAACGGGCACAGCAGTCCGGCGATTTAGACGCCGAGTCCAGCGCCGTCGTCCAGTATCAAATCGCCGTCACCGAAGCGGCCCACAACGTGGTGCTCCTCCATCTGCTACGCTGCATGGAGCCGATGCTGGCCCAGAACGTTCGTCAGAATTTTGAATTGTTGTATGCCCGTCGGGAGATGCTCCCACTGGTAAGCAACCATCGCACCCGAATATTCGAGGCGATAATGGCCGGGGAACCGGAGCAGGCGCGCGAAGCGTCGCACCGCCATCTGGCTTTCATTGAGGAAATCTTGCTGGACCGCAGCCGTGAACAATCGCGTCGCGAACGTTCATTACGCCGCATACAGCAACGAAAGGATTAAGCGCCAGGTACTTTTAGAGCGCGGCAACTAAACGCAGAACCTGTCTTATTGTGTTTTCTGGCGAAAATACAATGGGACAGGTTCCAGACAAATCAACGTATTAGATAGATAAGGAATACCCCCATGTCAGAACGTCTCCAAAATGACGTGGATCCGATCGAAACTCGCGACTGGCTACAGGCGATCGAATCGGTCATCCGTGAAGAAGGTGTTGAGCGCGCTCAGTATCTGATTGATCAGCTGCTTTCTGAAGCCCGCAAAGGCGGCGTGAAGGTTGCTTCAGGTGCAGGGGCTAGCAACTACGTAAACACGATTGCCGTCGAAGACGAACCGGAATACCCGGGCAATCTGGATCTGGAACGTCGTATCCGTTCTGCAATTCGCTGGAACGCCATCATGACCGTTCTGCGCGCATCCAAGAAAGACCTGGAGCTGGGTGGCCACATGGCGTCCTTCCAGTCTTCTGCGACCGTTTACGAAGTGTGCTTCAACCACTTCTTCCGTGCAGCGAACGAGAAAGACGGCGGCGATCTGGTGTACTTCCAGGGCCACATCTCTCCGGGCATCTATGCACGCGCATTCCTGGAAGGTCGTCTGACTGAAGAGCAGATGAACAACTTCCGTCAGGAAGTTCACGGTAAAGGTCTGTCTTCTTACCCGCACCCTAAACTGATGCCTGAATTCTGGCAGTTCCCGACCGTATCTATGGGTCTGGGTCCAATCGGTGCGATCTACCAGGCGAAATTCCTGAAGTATCTGGAACACCGTGGTCTGAAAGACACCTCCGAGCAGACCGTTTACGCCTTCCTGGGCGACGGCGAAATGGATGAGCCAGAATCTAAAGGTGCGATCACCATCGCCACCCGTGAGAAGCTGGACAACCTGTGCTTCATCATCAACTGTAACCTGCAGCGTCTGGATGGTCCGGTAACCGGTAACGGCAAGATCATCAACGAACTGGAAGGCATCTTCGCCGGTGCTGGCTGGAACGTAATCAAAGTCATGTGGGGCGGTCGTTGGGATGAGCTGCTGCGTAAAGACACCAGCGGTAAGCTGATCCAGCTGATGAACGAAACCGTTGACGGCGACTATCAGACCTTCAAATCCAAAGACGGTGCCTACGTGCGTGAGCACTTCTTCGGCAAATACCCTGAAACCGCAGCGCTGGTTGCCGACTGGACTGATGAGCAGATTTGGGCCCTGAACCGCGGTGGTCACGATCCGAAGAAAGTTTACGCTGCACTGAAAAAAGCGCAGGAAACCAAAGGTAAAGCGACTGTGATCCTGGCCCACACCATCAAAGGTTACGGCATGGGTGATACCGCAGAAGGTAAAAACATCGCGCACCAGGTTAAGAAAATGAACATGGACGGCGTGCGTTATATCCGCGACCGTTTCAACGTTCCAGTGACCGATGAGCAGGTAGAAAACCTGTCTTACATCACCTTCCCGGAAGGTTCTGAAGAGCACAAGTACCTGCACGAACGTCGTCAGGCGCTGAAAGGCTACCTGCCAGCTCGTCAGCCTAACTTCACCGAGAAGCTGGAACTGCCAGCGCTGGAAGACTTCTCTCAGCTGCTGGAAGAGCAGAACAAAGAGATCTCCACCACTATCGCTTTCGTTCGTGCCCTGAACGTGATGCTGAAGAACAAGTCGATCAAAGATCGCCTGGTGCCAATCATCGCAGACGAAGCGCGTACTTTCGGTATGGAAGGTCTGTTCCGTCAGATCGGTATCTACAGCCCGAACGGCCAGCAGTACACCCCGCAGGACCGTGAGCAGGTTGCCTACTACAAAGAAGACGAGAAAGGTCAGATCCTGCAGGAAGGTATCAACGAGCTGGGCGCAGGCGCATCCTGGCTGGCTGCTGCGACCTCTTACAGCACCAACAACCTGCCGATGATCCCGTTCTACATTTACTACTCCATGTTCGGGTTCCAGCGTATCGGTGACCTGTGCTGGCAGGCAGGCGACCAGCAGGCTCGCGGCTTCCTGGTAGGCGGTACGTCCGGTCGTACGACCCTGAACGGTGAAGGTCTGCAGCACGAAGATGGCCACAGCCACATTCAGTCTCTGACTATCCCTAACTGTATCTCTTACGACCCATCTTACGCGTACGAAGTGGCAGTCATCATGCATGACGGTCTGCAGCGCATGTACGGTGAAGCGCAGGAGAACATTTACTACTACATCACCACCCTGAACGAAAACTACCACATGCCGGCAATGCCAGCAGGTGCCGAGGAAGGTATCCGTAAAGGTATCTACAAACTCGAAACCATTGAAGGTAGCAAAGGTAAAGTTCAGCTGCTGGGCTCCGGCTCTATCCTGCGTCACGTGCGTGAAGCCGCGCAGATCCTGGCGAAAGACTACGGCGTGGGTTCCGACGTGTACTCTGTGACTTCCTTCACCGAACTGGCGCGTGACGGCCAGGATTGTGAGCGCTGGAACATGCTGCACCCAATGGAAACCCCACGCGTTCCGTACATCGCTCAGGTGATGAACGACGCGCCAGCGGTGGCGTCTACTGACTATATGAAACTGTTCGCTGAGCAGGTTCGTACTTACGTTCCAGCTGATGATTATCGCGTACTGGGTACTGACGGCTTCGGTCGTTCTGACAGCCGCGAAAACCTGCGTCACCACTTCGAAGTTGATGCTTCTTACGTGGTTGTAGCAGCACTGGGCGAACTGGCTAAACGTGGCGAAATCGATAAGAAAGTGGTTGCGGACGCAATCACCAAATTCAACATCGATGCAGAAAAAGTTAACCCGCGTCTGGCGTAAGAGGTAAAAGAATAATGGCTATCGAAATCAATGTACCGGACATCGGGGCTGATGAAGTTGAAATCACCGAGATCCTGGTCAAAGTAGGCGACAAAGTTGAAGCTGAACAGTCGCTGATCACCGTAGAAGGCGACAAAGCCTCTATGGAAGTCCCGTCTCCTCAGGCTGGCATCGTTAAAGAGATCAAAGTCTCCGTTGGCGATAAAACCGAGACCGGCAAACTGATCATGATTTTCGATTCCGCCGACGGTGCAGCAGCTGCTGCACCTGCGCAGGAAGAGAAGAAAGAAGCCGCTCCGGCCGCCGCTGCTCCAGCAGCTGCCGCGGCAGCGAAAGAAGTTAACGTGCCTGACATCGGCGGTGACGAAGTTGAAGTCACTGAGATCCTGGTGAAAGTGGGCGACACCGTTGCGGCCGAGCAGTCACTGATCACCGTAGAAGGCGACAAGGCCTCTATGGAAGTGCCAGCTCCGTTCGCGGGTACCGTTAAAGAGATCAAGATCAACACCGGCGACAAAGTGTCTACCGGCTCTCTGATCATGGTCTTCGAAGTGGCGGGTGCTGCACCTGCTGCTGCCCCGGCTCAGGCGGCTGCTCCGGCACCTGCCGCTGCTCCAGCTGCGGCTGGCGGTGCGAAAGACGTGAACGTACCGGACATCGGCGGTGACGAAGTTGAAGTGACCGAAGTGATGGTGAAAGTGGGCGATAAAGTTGCCGCTGAGCAGTCACTGATCACCGTTGAAGGCGACAAGGCTTCTATGGAAGTCCCTGCGCCGTTCGCCGGTACCGTTAAAGAGATCAAAATCAGCACCGGCGACAAAGTGTCTACCGGCTCTCTGATCATGGTCTTCGAAGTGGAAGGCGCTGCGCCTGCTGCTGCTCCGGCCGCCGCGGCTGCGCCAGCACCGGCTGCTGCACCGGCTCAGGCTGCTAAACCAGCTGCTGCCCCTGCTGCGAAAGCAGAAAAATCTGAGTTCGCTGAAAACGACGCTTACGTCCACGCGACTCCGCTGATTCGTCGCCTGGCGCGCGAGTTCGGTGTGAACCTGGCGAAAGTGAAAGGGACCGGCCGTAAGGGGCGTATCCTGCGCGAAGACGTTCAGACCTACGTGAAAGACGCGGTGAAACGCGCCGAAGCTGCACCAGCTGCAGCCGCCGGTGGCGGTATCCCGGGCATGCTGCCATGGCCGAAAGTCGACTTCAGCAAGTTCGGCGAAATCGAAGAAGTGGAGCTGGGCCGCATCCAGAAAATCTCTGGTGCTAACCTGAGCCGTAACTGGGTGATGATCCCGCACGTTACGCACTTCGACAAAACCGATATCACCGATCTGGAAGCGTTCCGTAAACAGCAGAACGCCGAAGCCGAGAAGCGCAAGCTGGACGTGAAATTCACCCCAGTGGTCTTCATCATGAAGGCCGTTGCCGCTGCCCTTGAGCAGATGCCACGCTTCAACAGCTCCCTGTCCGAAGACGGCCAGAAGCTGACGCTGAAGAAATACATCAACATCGGTGTTGCGGTTGATACGCCAAATGGTCTGGTTGTTCCGGTCTTCAAGGACGTGAACAAGAAGAGCATCACCGAGCTGTCCCGTGAACTGACCGTGATCTCCAAGAAAGCGCGTGATGGTAAGCTGACTGCCGGCGAAATGCAGGGCGGCTGCTTCACGATCTCCAGCATCGGCGGCCTGGGTACCACCCACTTCGCGCCGATTGTTAACGCGCCGGAAGTGGCGATCCTTGGCGTGTCCAAGTCCGCCATGGAGCCGGTGTGGAATGGCAAAGAGTTCATGCCGCGTCTGATGATGCCAATCTCTCTGTCCTTCGACCACCGCGTGATCGACGGTGCTGATGGTGCGCGCTTCATCACCATCATCAACAACATGCTGAGCGACATTCGCCGCCTGGTGATGTAATCGAAAAGCCGGCCAGTCGGCCGGCTTTTTTCTGGTAACCTCATGGTGTTATTGACGTTACTGGCGTAAGCAAAAATTCATGAGCCGTTTGTTGTTTCAAAATTGTTAACAATTTTGTAAAATGCGGGCGGATAGAACGACCCGGTGGACGACGGGTATAAATTAAGAGGTCATGATGAGCACAGAAATCAAAACTCAGGTCGTAGTACTTGGGGCAGGCCCGGCAGGTTATTCCGCAGCATTCCGCGCCGCGGATTTAGGTCTGGAAACCGTCATCGTAGAACGTTACAGCACCCTCGGCGGTGTTTGTCTGAACGTCGGCTGTATCCCTTCTAAAGCGCTGCTGCACGTCGCGAAAGTGATTGAAGAAGCCAAAGCGCTGGCAGAACACGGTATCGTCTTCGGCGAGCCGAAAACCGATATCGACAAAATTCGTACCTGGAAAGAGAAAGTTATCACTCAGCTGACCGGCGGTCTGGCGGGTATGGCCAAAGGCCGTAAGGTGAAAGTGGTAAACGGTCTGGGTAAATTCACCGGTGCGAACACCCTGGAAGTGGATGGCGAAAACGGCAAAACCGTGATCAACTTCGACAACGCGATCATCGCGGCAGGCTCTCGCCCAATCGAACTGCCTTTCATTCCGCATGAAGATCCGCGCGTGTGGGATTCCACCGATGCCCTGGAGCTGAAAACCGTTCCTAAGCGCCTGCTGGTTATGGGCGGCGGTATCATCGGTCTGGAAATGGGTACCGTGTACCATGCGCTGGGTTCAGAGATCGACGTGGTTGAAATGTTCGACCAGGTTATCCCGGCTGCCGATAAAGACATCGTTAAGGTCTTCACCAAGCGCATCAGCAAGAAATTCAACCTGATGCTGGAAACCAAAGTAACTGCCGTTGAAGCGAAAGAAGACGGTATTTACGTTTCCATGGAAGGCAAAAAAGCCCCATCCGAACCACAGCGTTACGACGCCGTGCTGGTGGCTATCGGCCGCGTGCCGAACGGTAAAAACCTCGACGCGGGCAAAGCCGGCGTGGAAGTGGACGACCGTGGCTTTATCCGCGTTGACAAACAGCTGCGCACCAACGTGCCGCACATCTTTGCTATCGGCGATATCGTCGGTCAGCCAATGCTGGCGCACAAAGGCGTTCACGAAGGTCACGTTGCCGCTGAAGTTATTGCCGGCATGAAGCACTACTTCGATCCGAAAGTCATTCCATCTATCGCGTACACCGAGCCAGAAGTGGCATGGGTGGGTCTGACCGAGAAAGAAGCGAAAGAGAAAGGCATCAGCTACGAAACCGCCACCTTCCCGTGGGCTGCTTCTGGCCGTGCTATCGCTTCCGACTGCGCAGACGGTATGACCAAACTGATCTTCGACAAAGAGACTCACCGCGTGATCGGTGGTGCGATTGTCGGCACCAACGGCGGCGAGCTGCTGGGTGAAATCGGTCTGGCGATCGAAATGGGCTGTGACGCGGAAGACATCGCGCTGACCATCCACGCTCACCCGACTCTGCACGAGTCCGTGGGCCTGGCGGCAGAAGTGTTTGAAGGCAGCATCACCGACCTGCCAAACGCGAAAGCGAAGAAGAAATAAGCTTCTTTCGATTGCTAAACGCCTCCCCGGGGGCGTTTTTTTTGCCCGGAAACTACCCGAATTGGTAGTCATCTCATTGATATTTCTGCTAAAAATTTCCCTTCTTCTGCCGATACTTTTTTCACCGTTGTGTGGCTACTGGCTGCGCGGTTCAGGGGTTCTGGACTTTTAATTACACGAAAAAAGGAAAAAGCATGTCTTTTAAGAAAATTGTGGGAATTGGCTTACTGGCGTCAGTTATGACGCTGACCGGATGTGGCGCAATGACGACAGCCGTGAAAAAGCGCAACCTGGAAGTGAAAACCCAGATGAGCGAAACCATCTGGCTTGAGCCATCCAGTGAAAAAACGGTCTATATTCAGGTAAAAAACACCTCCGATAAAGACATGAGCAACCTCCAGACGCTGCTGGCAAACGATCTGAGTGCCAAAGGGTACAAGGTCACCAGCTCACCTGACGGCGCATACTACTGGGTTCAGGCTAACGTCCTCAAAGCCGATAAA
The DNA here is from genome assembly GCF_021892025.1 of Enterobacter cloacae complex sp. ECC445. Classification (NCBI taxonomy): domain Bacteria; kingdom Pseudomonadati; phylum Pseudomonadota; class Gammaproteobacteria; order Enterobacterales; family Enterobacteriaceae; genus Enterobacter; species Enterobacter cloacae complex sp. ECC445. Next base: position 247,945 of record NZ_JAKLRZ010000008.1, read on the forward strand.
ATGGACCTGCGCGAGTCTCAGGGCTACCTGAAAACCGGCTATGAAGGTGCCGCCGTGGGCGCCGCGCTGGGGGCCGGTATTACCGCCTACAACAGCAACTCTTCCGGCGCCGCGCTGGGCGTGGGGCTGGCTGCTGGGCTGATCGGCATGGCGGCAGATGCGATGGTGGAAGACGTGAACTACACCATGGTTACCGACCTGCAGATCTCTGAGCGTAGCAAAGCGAAAGTCACCACCGATAACATTGCGGCGCTGCGCCAGGGGACGTCCGGCGTGAAGCTGCAAACCAGCTCCGAGCAGGGCGATCGCGCGAAGTATCAGACCCGCGTGGTATCGAATGCTAACAAGGTCAATCTGAAGTTCGAAGAAGCGAAACCAGTTCTGGAAGCGCAGCTGGCGAAATCGGTGGCAAATATTCTGTAAGTAAAACAGCCGGGTGGCGGCTTCGCCTTACCCGGCCTGCAAAGTGGCGTTAGGGGACCACAGGCTGCCAGTTTTTATCAGGACTATAGGCGGTCATCGCCCGGGCTTTCTGCTCAGAATCGCTGCCGAGATCGGACTGATACACCTTGTCATCCTGGTTTACCACAAAGCTCATGACGCCCGTCTGGCCGTAGCTAACCGGCCAGGCAACCATCGCGAATCCGTTGTTCTCCGGCAGGATCCGAAAGCGATAGCCGTGATAGCCGGTACCCGGCACGCTCGGGCTAAATGCCGGTCCGAGCGGGCTGGGCGCTTCGCCGGGTGAGGCGGGCCAGTACAGGCCGTCCTTTTTCCCCTGCGAGCTGACAATCTTCTGCGCGTATTGCTGGTTCATCGCAAAGTAGCTTTGCTGCGCATCAACATAGGCATGTAGGGCTTCAATGGCGGCGAGCTCGTTACGCCCGATTTCGCGGGTCAGGATCTCTTCCGCCCCTTCTTTAATATCAAACGCCCAGCCGGCAGCGGTTTTGATCACCGGAATGGGGAGCTGCCAGCCGCTGTCTCCGACGACTAGATGCGCCGTATCGCCTTCGACAACCGTGTTGTGACGGACTTTCCAGTCGCGCAGGAAGCGATCGACGGCGTCCGGATCAACGCCTTCCGGCGGCAGAAAATCGCGCCAGTTCTCTCCAAGCAGGTTGCTCATCGCGCGCTCATTTTGCTCACTGATGGCTTTAGCCAGCGCATCGGTTGCCTGGTCTGGCGTACTAAAGGACTGCTGCGCCATCACCGAGGCCGAAAGCACGAACAACGCTATTCCACTGAGTAGTTTACTTTTCATGTCGGTTCCCTTAGCGATGTCGAATTTCACGGCGCTCAACGCGTCCACCAGACGCCTGACGCGTCTGCTGCTGGCGAGCGGCGAGCTGTCTGCTTTGCGCACCGCGCTGCTGCTGCGCCTGCCAGTTCGCGGAGCGGCTGTCGTTGCCGCTCAGCGCATTGGCCCGGGGCTGGCTGTTTCGCTGCTGAAGAGTGCGTTGCTGCGCGGGCTGTGACGCGCGTTTATCTTGTCTCTGCGCGGTGGTCTGGCGATTTTCTCGCTGCTGTGTGGTACTTCGCTTCGCCGTCTGCGGTTTGGTGTCGTAGCCACGGTAGTTATTGCGCTGCGAAATCTGCTTCAGCTGTTCGCTTGAGGCCTGACGCTGCGCGTCTCTCGTTCCGCTGCGCGCCGTTTGCGGGAAGGTTTTGCCCGTGGATTTCTCCATCTGGCTCAGCGCGGCCTGACGCTGGCTATCCCGGTTAACCTGTGTTTGCTGCGCTGAGCTTAGCCCGGTCGCCGCGCTGGTTGAGTGGAAGCGGGTGTTGAGCTGGTTAGTGGGATAGGGCACGCCTTCCCGATAGGCCAGGTTGTGCTGCCAGGTGCGGTTGGCGTCCGTCAGGCGCTGTCCGCTGATTTTATTGAAGTTCTGAACGTTGATATTGATATTGTTATCGCCGTTGCGGTTATAGCCGCCGTGATTATCCCAGTCGCCATGGTGGTGATCCCAGTCATCGTCATCATCCCAGTCGATGTTGCTGAAAATGGCATAGGTTGTGGCGACGCCCAGGCTGAAGCCTAAACCGTTGACGAAGCTGTTGCCAAACTGCTCCCCGGGCGTAGGCGGAAGATAGGTGGGCGGATAGGCGGTGTTTGGCCAGGTTCCGTAAACCGTATTGGGGTTATAGGTGGGGACGTAAATCACCTGCGGGTCGGCAGATTCAATTTTGATTACCGTTGGGGCGGGCGCGGACGTTGTCGTTGTCTCGCTGGTGCTGGTTTTCGCCGGTGCCGGTTTTGTCACAGTGGTGACCTTCTGCTGAGGCGTCGATTGCAGCGCGCCGGTCTTCTGTGCCAGCGCGCGCAGGCGTTGCACGGAATCCATCACGTCTTTCGGCTGCGCGAGAAACGCATCACCCAGATTTTGCACCCACGGCGGGTTTTCCCCCATCAGCGACATCAGCTGAGGAAACGCGACCAGCGATTTTACGCTTGGATCCCACGGCTGGCCCGCAACGGCCTGGATCGCGGCGTCCCCTTCCATTTTGGGGTTGTCTTTGGACCACTGCGCCGCCTGGATCACGTTGGCTGGGTAAGTTGCGGCCATCAGAATTTGTGACAGCAGGGCGTCAGGGTAGAGCGCAATGGGGGCAACCCACTGATCGATTTGCGCGGCCGTATACGTTGGCGCGGCGACCGGGGCGGGCTGGGCTGCGGCAGGCGCTGGTGCAGCCGGCTGTTGAGCGGCCGCTGCCGGCGCTGCGGGCTCCGTCGCGCGGCCTTTGACAAACATGACGCCTGAGGCGGCAAACAGCCCGGCACTGCACAGAAGGATGAGCAGATGTGGCTTAAAGGACAACTTCATAAAATGACTCCAACGAGACAAGCGCTATGCCGTGAGGCGTTACGGTTGGCGTGAGTATTATTCACCCGTCTTTGACTGTTTTGACTTTTATTGGGAAGCGTCCGGCACGTCCGGATAAAGAGTGTGAGTATTTATTACGCAATTATATCCGATGACGAAAAAACTGAAGCGTTACGGTGCAGCAGAAACGGCAAAATGCTGCCCTAAATCCCCGCTACACCATGCTTAACGATTCAGCAAATTTTTTAATGTTGCTTTTTTGTAAACGGATTAACACTGTGCAGAAATCCTGCTATGCTGCCCGACGCGGTATCGGGCATTTACCCTACAAACTGCTGTCTCACAGGAGCGTGAAGAGAACGCCCGCCGCATATGACAATGAGAGCGAGGAGAACCGTCGTGCTAGAAGAATACCGTAAGCACGTAGCAGAACGTGCCGCCGAGGGAATTGTACCCAAACCTTTAGATGCAACCCAAATGGCCGCGCTCGTCGAGCTGCTGAAGAACCCGCCTAAGGGCGAAGAAGAATTCCTGTTAGATCTGTTGATCAACCGCGTACCGCCTGGCGTAGATGAAGCTGCCTACGTAAAAGCCGGATTCCTTGCCGCTATCGCCAAAGGCGAAGCCACCTCCCCACTGGTTACTCCTGAAAAAGCCATTGAACTGCTCGGCACCATGCAGGGTGGTTATAACATTCATCCGCTGATTGACGCGCTGGATAACGACAAGCTGGCACCGATTGCCGCTAAAGCGCTCTCTTCCACGCTGCTGATGTTTGATAACTTCTACGATGTAGAAGAAAAAGCCAAAGCAGGCAACGTCTATGCGAAGCAGGTGATGCAGTCCTGGGCGGATGCCGAATGGTTCCTGAACCGTCCCCAGCTTGCTGAGAAAATCACCGTTACCGTCTTCAAAGTGACCGGCGAAACCAACACCGACGACCTCTCTCCGGCGCCGGACGCGTGGTCTCGCCCGGATATCCCTCTGCACGCCCTGGCGATGCTGAAAAACGCCCGTGAAGGCATTGAGCCGGATCAGCCGGGCGTGGTGGGTCCGATCAAACAGATCGAAGCCCTGCAGAAAAAAGGTTTCCCGCTGGCCTACGTGGGTGACGTTGTGGGTACCGGTTCTTCCCGTAAGTCCGCGACCAACTCCGTGCTGTGGTTCATGGGTGACGACATCCCTCATGTGCCGAACAAGCGCGGCGGCGGCCTGTGCCTCGGCGGCAAAATTGCGCCAATCTTCTTCAACACCATGGAAGATGCGGGCGCGCTGCCAATCGAGGTGGACGTGAGCAACCTGAACATGGGCGACGTGATTGACGTTTACCCGTTCAAGGGTGAAGTACGTAACCACGACACCAACGAGCTGCTGGCAAGCTTCGAGCTGAAAACCGACGTGCTGGTCGATGAAGTGCGTGCCGGTGGCCGTATTCCGCTGATCATCGGTCGTGGCCTGACCACCAAGGCGCGTGAAGCGCTGGGTCTGCCGCACTCGGACGTGTTCCGTCAGGCGAAAGATGTGGCGGAAAGCAACCGCGGTTATTCGCTGGCGCAGAAAATGGTCGGCCGCGCGTGCGGCGTTGCGGGCGTTCGTCCTGGCGCGTACTGCGAGCCGAAGATGACCTCCGTGGGCTCTCAGGATACCACTGGCCCAATGACCCGTGACGAACTGAAAGACCTGGCGTGCCTGGGCTTCTCTTCTGACCTGGTCATGCAGTCCTTCTGCCACACCGCGGCGTATCCGAAGCCGGTTGACGTGACCACGCACCACACGCTGCCAGACTTCATCATGAACCGCGGCGGCGTTTCCCTGCGTCCGGGTGACGGCGTTATCCACTCCTGGCTGAACCGCATGCTGCTGCCGGATACCGTGGGTACCGGCGGTGACTCCCATACCCGTTTCCCTATCGGGATTTCCTTCCCGGCGGGCTCCGGTCTGGTGGCGTTTGCTGCGGCGACCGGCGTGATGCCGCTGGATATGCCGGAATCGGTACTGGTGCGCTTCAAAGGTAAAATGCAGCCGGGTATCACCCTGCGCGACCTGGTTCACGCTATCCCGCTGTATGCGATTAAACAGGGCCTGCTGACCGTTGAGAAGAAAGGTAAGAAAAACATCTTCTCTGGCCGCATTCTGGAAATTGAAGGTCTGCCGGACCTGAAAGTGGAGCAGGCGTTCGAGCTGACCGACGCCTCCGCCGAGCGTTCCGCAGCGGGCTGTACCATCAAGCTGAACAAAGCGCCAATCGAAGAGTACCTGACCTCCAACATCGTGCTGCTGAAGTGGATGATTGCAGAAGGCTACGGCGACCGTCGCACGCTGGAGCGTCGTATTCAGGGTATGGAAAAATGGCTGGCCGATCCGCAGCTGCTGGAAGCCGATGCTGACGCAGAGTACGCGGCGGTGATCGACATCGATCTGGCGGATATCAAAGAGCCGATCCTGTGTGCACCGAACGATCCGGACGACGCGCGTCCGCTGTCTGAGGTTCAGGGCGAGAAGATCGACGAAGTGTTCATCGGTTCCTGCATGACCAACATCGGTCACTTCCGTGCGGCCGGTAAACTGCTGGATACCCACAAGGGCCAGCTGCCGACCCGCCTGTGGGTGGCGCCGCCAACCCGTATGGATGCCGCGCAGCTGACGGAAGAAGGCTACTACAGCGTGTTTGGTAAGAGCGGTGCCCGCATCGAAATTCCTGGCTGCTCCCTGTGCATGGGTAACCAGGCGCGCGTAGCCGACGGTGCGACGGTGGTCTCCACCTCGACCCGTAACTTCCCGAACCGTTTAGGTACCGGTGCGAACGTCTTCCTGGCTTCTGCGGAGCTGGCGGCGGTTGCCGCGCTGATTGGCAAACTGCCAACGCCGGAAGAGTACCAGACCTTTGTGGCTCAGGTAGATAAGACGGCGGTGGATACCTATCGCTATCTGAACTTCGACCAGCTTTCTCAGTACACCGAGAAGGCCGACGGGGTTATCTTCCAGACCGCGGTATAAAAACGAACCCCTCACCCCGGCCCTCTCCCCAAAGGGGAGAGGGGCTGGGGG